>NZ_JAHWGR010000023.1:0-130049 GCF_020873825.1 Micromonospora sp. DH13 | reverse complement strand
CGCTCGAGTACCCCGAAGGGCCTTTCCGCTCGACTTGCATGTGTTAAGCACGCCGCCAGCGTTCGTCCTGAGCCAGGATCAAACTCTCCAACAAAAACCTGTTGAACAATCCATCCCGACAACAAAAAGTGTTGCCAAAGGAATCCCCACCAGACCAACCCGAAGGCCGACCCAGCGCGGGGTATCAAACTACTTGGCACTGGCTTATCAAGCACCCTGTTGAGTTCTCAAAGAACAACCACACACCATCCGAAACCCCCGAACCCGGGGGCCCCATCCGGGGCATCTCGTTCAGTCCGTGCCCCCCGCTTCCGCGCTGGGCACTTTTACTACGTTACCCTCCGGTTTCCGGACTGTCAAACCGGAGAATCCCGATCCGACCCGCTTCCACCCGAATTACGGGCACCATTCTGCACCCGGCATCCGCCGGTGGCTTCCTGGGGTCCGGCAGGCCGCCCGCCGTGGTCTCCCACCTGGCGCCCGTTTCCCTGCCGGAACAGAACATTACTCCGTCCCCTCGGGCCCGCAAAATCGACCCCCCTCCTTGGCGGAGAAGGCCTCCGAACTGCCCGGATGCCCGCCTCAGACGTTGTCGCGCCACCAGGGGGTCTCGACGAAGCCCCGCCGGATGGTGAGCAGCACCATGCTGGCCGTCCAGCCCTGCACCCCGTCGAGGCGACCGAGCGTGCGGGTGGTGAACGCGTGCACGTCATCGGTGGTGGGCAGGATGACCTCGCAGAACAGCGCGTTGCGGTTGAGAGTGGCCGCGACGTACCGGACGCCCCGGTGGGTGCCCAGCTCGTGCGCGAGGGTGTCGAGGCGGGCCGGGTCGACGGTGATGTTGAAGATGATCTCGGACTCGAAGCCGAGCGCCGGCGCGGAGACCAGCGTGACCACGCTGATGCAGCCCCGGCGCTGGAGCACCTCGAACCGGCGGCGCACGGTGCTCTCGTCGACGCCGAGGGCCTTGGCGACCGCGCGGAAGCTGGCCCGGCCGTCCTCCTGCATGAAGTCGATGATCTTCTCGTCGGCGGCGTCGAAGTGACCCGGCGCGCACTGGTGCACCTCGACCACGGTGTCGGGCGTGCCCGGCACGACCAGCTGCTGGCCCCAGTCGTGCGAGACCTTGTAGACGTGCAGAGTCAGGTCGGTGTCGCAGCGCTGCACGCCCTCGATCGCCTGGATCTCCTCGACGATCCGGGCATGCAGCGAGTCGCCCCGGCGCAGGCTCAGCTCGGCGATGATGTCCGCCGGGCCGGTGACCAGGGCCAGGAAGCGCAGGTCGGCCCGGTCGGCGAGCTGGGCCAGCACCCGCTTCTGGGTGCCCGGCTCACAGGTGATGCGCAGCACGAACAGGTCCGCCGCGCCCGGGTACTCGACGTCAGGCATCACCGCGACCCGGACGATGCCGTCGCGCAGCAGCTGCTGGCCGCGGCGCGCCACGGTGGTCACCGACGTCTGGCACCGCTCGGCGATCTCGGTCCAGGTGGCCCGCCCGTCGGCCTGCAGGGCCAGGATGATCCGCCGGTCCAGGTCGTCCAGGTGCTCAGGACCGCTGCTCATCCGCCCCCACCTCGCGCAGGAAGTCGCGTACCGTCTCGCGCCACAGCTCGGCCTCCTCCACCTGCGGGGAGTGGCCGGACTTCTCGAACACCACCAGCCGCGCGTCGGGGATCAGGTCGGCGATGGTCTCGCTGCTGGCCACCGGGGTGATCCAGTCGTCGCGGCCGACGGTCACCAGCGTCGGGCAGGTGATGCGGTGCAGGTCGGCCTTGATGTCGTACGCGGGCTGGTTCACCGCGAACGCGTGGTTGTGCGTCTCGTAGCGGTAGAACGTGGCCTCGACCTTGGCCTCGACGGCCGCCGGATCGTAGACATGGTCGTAGAGCGGCAGGATCTCCCGCCAGCAGTCCCGCAGGTCGTCATCGTCGCGCACCCGTCCGGTGTTGATGCGGTCCAGCTTATCGGGGTCGATCTTCACCCGCGTGGATGCCTCGGCGTTGCGCCGGGCGGCCTTCTCGTTCTCGTGGTCGGCGGAGGTGTCGCGCAGCACGAGGGCGGTGAGCCGTTCGGGGTGGCGGATCGCGTACTCCATGGCGATGAAGCCGCCGTAGGAGCCGCCGGCCAGGACGAACCGCTCCGCGCCGGCCCACTCCCGCAGCGCGTCGACGTCGGCGACCCACTGCTCGTGGGTGAACGGCGGCCGGCCCTCGCTGACGCCGCTGCCGCGGGCGTCGAAGACCAGGACGCGGAACGTGTCGGCGAACGGCCGGAACGTGGCGCGGGGCTCGGCGCGGGAGCCGAGGCCGGGCGCGCCGTGGTGGGCGATGAGCAGCGGAGCGTCCTCGGCGCCGAAGACCTCCACCTCCAGTTCGTTTCCGTTGATCGGCAGTCGCACGGCGGGCACTCCTCAGGGGACGGGACGGCGGCTCAGGGGACGGGGATGACGACGTCGTCGAGGGAACGGGGGTAGCTGGTGAAGGGGCGGGCCCCGGATCCGGTGATCAGCATCGAGTCGGAGATGCGGTAGCCGGCGTGGCCGGGCACGTAGATGCCGGGCTCGTTGGAGACGACCATGCCCTCCTCCAGCACGGTCGGGTCGCCGTCCTCCAGCCACGGCGGCTCGTGCATGCCGAGGCCGATGCCGTGGCCCTGCCGGTGGCGCAGGAACCCGGCCAGGCCGGCGTCGCGGATCACGTCGAGGCAGTGCCGGTTGGCGTCGGCGCAGACCACGCCCGGGGCGAGGAACTCGGTGCCGGCCTGCTGGGCGGCGCGCACGGCCTCGTAGTAGCGGCGCTGCTCGGCGCTGGGCTCGCCGAGGAGGAACGTGCGCTCCCCCTCGACGTACCGGCCGCCGACGGCGCAGCCGAGGGAGAGCATGAACGTGTCGCCGGGGCGCAGCCGGTAGCCCGAGGGCAGGCCGTGCGGGTGGGCGCTGTTGGGGCCGGCGTAGACGAGGCCGCCGGCGAGCAGGGACACCACCACGACGTCGGCGTGGTCGGCGTACATCGTGGCGGTGCCGACCCGGGTGACGTGCGCGGCCAGCTCGGCCTCGCTCGGCAGCTCGCCGCCGGCGGCGAGCGCCTGTTCGACGAGGTCGCGGCCGGCGACCAGCATGAGGTCGGTGATCCGGGCCGCCTCGGCGTGCAGGGCGATCTCCTCGGGCCGCTTGCGCAGCCGGGCCGTGCCCACCACGTCGGCGATCTCCAGCTCGGCGCGGGGCAGGTCCCGGGCGATCTCGGCGACGCGGGCGGCGGCGGTGCTGCCGGGGTGGCCGACGCGGCCGGCGACGTCGCGCAGGTGGGTGAACGGCGGGACGCGGCCGGGGAACTCCGGGTAGGACACCAGGTCGGCGGCGGCGTGCTGGGCCTGCGCGTGCTCGCGTTCCAGCTCGGGCAGCAGCAGCCGGGTGGGGCCGTCGACGGGCAGCAGCACGGCCACCGGTCGTTCGCAGGGGTGGTGGAAGAAGCCGGTGAGGTAGGCGACGTCGTCGGGGTGGTCGGTGAGGACGGCGGCCAGGCCGGCGCGGTCGGCGGCGGCGCGCACGTCGTCCTGCACCGAGCGGTAGAAGTCCACGGGGAGCCGTTGGGTCGACAGCACGTCAGTTCTCCCGGGTGCGTGGGTTGCGGGCGTCGTTGTAGGCGATGGAGATGATGGTGGCGGAGACGACGAGGGCGAGCATCGCCAGCGAGGGGAACAGGGTGGTCCACCAGGCGCTGGACATCGCGCCGGACTGCTGGGCCTCGTAGAGGATCCGGCCCCACGACCAGCTGTTGGGGTCGCCGAGGCCGAGGAAGGCCAGGCCGGCGGCCGACAGCACGGCCCGGGAGGCGGTGAGCACGACCGACACCACGATGACGGGGGCGACGGCGGGCACCAGGTGCCGGCGGATGATCCACAGCCAGGAGCCGCCGGTGAGCCGGGCGGCGTCGATGTAGGGCAGCCGGACCACGGCCAGGGCCTGGGAGCGGACCACGCGGGCCACCTCCGGCCAGGAGAACAGGGCGATGACCACGACCACGGTGGCGAGGCTGGGCCCGGCCAGGGCGGCGACGAGGATCATCAGGGGCAGCACCGGCAGCGACAGGGCCAGGTCGACGACCGTGCCGACCATGGTGTCGACCTTCGGGAAGTACGCGCCGAGCACCGCGACGAGCACGCCGATGACGATGGCCAGGGCGGAGGAGAGCGCGGCGACGAGCATGCTGATCCGGGTGCCCCAGACGACCTCGGCGAAGATGTCGCGGCCGAGGTTGTCGGTGCCGAACCAGTGCTGCCCGGACGGCGGGGTGAGCACCGCCGGGCCGTAGCCGCCGGGGTAGTCGGCGATGAGCGGGGCGGCGACCGCGACGACGACGAGGGCGGCGAGCACGGCGAGGGAGACCAGGCCCAGCGGGTTGCGGCGGAACGCCGTCCAGGTGGCGCTCGCGGCGGTCGGCTGGTCGGCGACGACCTGGTCGAGGGCGATGCCGGCGGCGGTCACTGGGTCCTCACTCTCGGGTCGAGCAGGCCGTACGCCAGGTCGGTGACCACGTTGGCGAGCACGACGGTCGCGGCGAGCAGGACGAACGCGCCCTGCAGGACGGGGTAGTCGAGCTGGGTGACCGCCTCGTAGATGCCCCGGCCGATGCCCGGGTAGGCGAAGACGGTCTCGGTGAGCACCGCGCCGCCGACGAGGAAGCCCAGTTGCAGGCCGACCAGGGTGGTGGTGGGCAGCAGCGCGTTGCGCAGGGCGTGCTTCCACACCACCTTGCGGTGGGGCAGGCCCTTGGCGGTGGCCAGGACGCAGTAGTCCTCGCCGAGGGAGTCGATGAGGGTGGCCCGCAGGGTCAGCACGTAGGAGCCGAGCTGCACCAGGACCAGGCTGACGCAGGGCAGCACCAGGTGGGCCGCGACGTCGAGGTACCACTGCCCGCCGTAGACGCCGGGGCTGTACGCGCCGCCGATGGGCAGCCACCGCAGTTGCAGGCCGAACAGGAACAGCAGCGCGATCGCGACGCTGGGCACGAAGACCGACTGGCCGACGACGCCGCCGACCTGCACGAGCCGGTCGAGCAGCCCGCTGGGGCGGGTCGCCGCCAGCACCCCGAGGGGGATGCCGACGGCGACCGTCACCAGCAGGGAGGACCCGGTGAGCAGCAGGGTCCACGGGAGGCGTTCCAGCAGCACGTCGGTCACCGGAACGGACTGGGTGATGGAGACCCCGAGGTTGCCCTGGACGAGCTGCCACAGGTACTTGCCGTACTGGACGAGCAGGGGCTCGTCGAGGCCGTACTGGCGCAGCAGGATCGCCTGGGTCTGCGGGGTCATGTTGGGGGTGGCGACGGCGAGCGCCGGGTTGCCGGGCAGCAGCCGCAGCAGCAGGAAGGTGATCGTGGTGGCGAACCAGAGCGTCAGGACCGCCCGTCCGAGCCGCCGCGCGACGAAGCCGACAACCGGTGGCATGTGCTCAGCCGACCTTCCGCGCGTTCGCCAGGGACTGCGGGTCAACCACCGACAGCAGCTCACTGGGCTTGACCACGAAGCCGTCCCACTTGTCGCTGTGCGCGACGTACAGGTTCTGCATGTACATGACGTTGTCGTAGACGTTGTCGTGCACGAGGGTGGCGGCCTGCCAGATCAGGTCCTTCTGGGCGGCCTTGTCGGTGGTCGCGGTGGCCTTGGTGATCAGCGCGCTCAGCGCCGGGTCGTCGACCTTGGTGTAGTTGATGGCGCCGTCGGGCAGGAATGTCAGGGCCATGTTGGTGGCCGGGTCGTCCATGATGGCGAAGTTGCCGGCGTAGATGTCGTACTCGCCGGCGGCGGTCTTGGCCAGGTAGGTGTTACGGTCCATGCCCTGCAGCTCGATGGTGATGCCGGCCTGGGCGGCGTTGTCCTTGACCAGCTGCGCCCACTGCGAGGTGACGGCGTCCTGCAGCGAGTAGATCATCGTCAGCGGGCGCAGGGTGCCGACGCCGGACTCGGTGACCAGCTTGCGGGCCAGCGCCGGGTCGAAGGCGTACTCCTTGAGGTCGGGCTTGACGAAGTCCTTGAGCACCGGCGGGATAGGGCTGGAGCCGGTGGTGACCGCCTGGCCCTGGAGCACGACGGAGCGGATGGCCTCGTAGTCGACGGCGTGGGCGAGGGCCTGCCGCACCTTGAGGTTGTCCAGGGGCTTGCGGGTCATGTTGTACGTCATGTGGGCGTACCCGAGGCCGGGGACCTCCTGGACCTTGACTCCGGGGGTCGACTGGAGGGTCTTGACCTGGGCCGGGGGCAGGGCGTTGGCGATGAGGTCCACGTCGCCGTTACGCAGCGCGAGGATCTCGGTGTTGACGTCGGGGTAGACCCGGTAGACGACCTTCGCCACGTTGGGCGTGCCGGCGGGGGCCATCGGGTACGGGGTGACCCGCTCCAGGGTGTAGCTCTGGCCCTTGGCGACGGTGGTGAGCTTGAACGGCCCGGCGCTGACCCAGTCGCTGTTGTTGGCGAAGGTGCCCGCGTCGGGGGCCTTCTCGAAGACGTGCTTGGGCACGACGTTCATCCAGAAGCCGACCTCGTCGACGACGGTGGCGTCGGGCCGCTTGAGCTTCAGCTCGACGCGGGTGGCCGTCGGGGCGGAGGCGGACTCGACGTTGGCGAGCTGGCCGTAGACGACGTTGCCGGCGGGCTTCTTCGTCATGATCGTGTTGATGGTGTACGCGACGTCGGCGGCGCTGACGGCGGTGCCGTCGCTCCACTTCATGTCGCCGCGCAGCTCGTAGAAGCCGGTGGTGGGGTCGCTGTAGCCGCGGTCGGCGGCCAGGTACGGCTGCTTGGCGCCGTTGGCGTCGATGGTGAGCAGCCGCGGGTACATCAGGTTGGTGATCCAGCCGTCGGTGCGGCTGTTGCCCAGCAGCGGGTTGAAGTTGACCACGTCGGTGGTGGTGGCGATGGTGAGGGTGGCGTTCTTGTCGCCGCCCTGGGCGGCCGAGTCGCTCGGCGCGCTGGGGCTGCAGGCTGCCGTCGCGACCACCGCGGCGAGCGCGGTGACGGCGACGAGGGGTAGGCGGAGACGCATCAGACCCAGACCTCCTCGAGGACGCGGATGGTGTTGCCACCGATGACCTTGCGGATCTCGTCGTCGGAGTAGTCGTGGGCCACGAGCCATCCGATGATGTTGTAGAAGCACTCGGCGGGGTTCTCCAGGCCGTCGACGTACTCGACCTTGGGGTACTCGACGCGGCCGTGGGCCTCCTTGGTGGACAGGTTCGCCGCGAAGGCGTCGTGCAGCCCGACGTGGTCGCCGAAGAGGGTGTCGGGGCCGAAGGCGACGTGGTCGATGCCGATGAGGTCGACCGCGTGGACGAAGTGGTCCATGACCGATTCCAGGCTGTGCCGGGGGTGGGCCGGGGACAGGGTGGTGTGCGGGGCGGCCTCCAGGCCGAGCACTCCGCCGCGCTCGGCGCAGGCGGCGATGACGGCGTCGGGCTTCATCCGGTTGGTCGGCCACACCTCGCGGGAGCCGCAGTGGGTGATGAACACCGGCTTGGTGGACTTCTGGATCACGTCCATGGCGGTGCGGTCGCCGGAGTGGGAGATGTCGATGGCCAGGCCGAGCTTGTTCATGCGTTCGACGGCCCGCTCGCCGAAGTACGTCAGGCCGCCGTCGCCGCGTTCCTTGAGGCCGCCGCCGAGCATGTTGGCCTCGGAGTAGGCGATGCCGATCTGCCGGACGCCGAAGCCGTAGAGCACGTCGAGGCGGTCGACCTCGTTCTCGATCATGGTGGCGGCTTCGAGGGCGAACACGTGCGCGAGCCGGCCGGTCTCGTGGGCGTGGTAGATGTCCTTGAGCGACTCGGCCTTGATCACGTAGTCCTGGTGGGCGATGTCGGCCATCCGCACGCCGAGGTCGAACAGGACGTCGGTGTACTTCCAGCCGGCGTCGCTGGAGATGCAGCAGGTGCCGTCCATGCCGTTGTCGAACACGGCGGTCATGCCCGAGCGGGACAGGCCGAGGTAGCCGGTGGGTTCGCGGCCGGCCCGGATGTGCTCGCGGAGCTGGCCCATGTCCTCGGGGAAGACCTGGACGTGGTCGTGCAGCGAGATGACGATCTCGTCGCGCAGCAGCCGCTGCGTGCGTTCCCGCTGGCTGTCGGAGAGGTCGAGGCCGGCGTAGGCCGGCACCCGGCCGATCTGCTCGGCGTACCGGAACTTCTTGAAGTCCTTGCCGGCCTCCAGGTAGTCGTACGCCGTGTAGCCGGTGTAGCGCTTCGCCTGTTCAAGCATCCGCGTGGGGTCCCTTCAGATTCGCGGCCCGCGAAGAAGAGGCGCGGCCGCCGGGGTCGGCGCCCAGAACCGGCGCGACCGATTAGAGGGTTGCAATGATTCGGCATGGAAGTCAAGATGCAGTTCAGGAACAGGCACGGACGGCCGTTGCAGCGGGGATTACCGGCACGAGCGTCCGTTATGCGTAGCTGGAGGCTCGCGGTGAATCAGCCAGACGCCCCAACCACCGCCCCACCGGACGGAGGAGGACAGGCCCTGTCGGTACGCGGGCTGTCCGTGACCTTCGCCACCCGGCGCGGCGACGTGCCCGCCGCCGTGGACGTCGACCTCGACGTCGCCGCCGGCGAACTCGTCGCGCTGCTCGGCGAGTCGGGCTCCGGCAAGTCGGTCACCGCGAAGGCGATCATGGGGCTGCACCCGCCGACCGTGCGCGTCGAGGCCGACCGCGTCGCGCTCGGCGGCACCGACCTCACCACGCTCACCGAGGCCGGGCGCCGGGCCGTACGCGGCAACCGGATGAGCATGGTCTTCCAGGACGCGCTGTCCGCCCTGAACCCCGTGCTCAGCATCGGCGACCAGCTCGGCGAGCTGTTCCGTACCCATCGCGGCGCGTCCCGCCGGCAGGCCCGCGCCGCCGCCGTCGACCTGCTCGCCCAGGTCGGCATCCCCGCCCCGGACCGGCGGGTCGACGAGTACCCGCACCAGTTCTCCGGCGGGATGCGCCAGCGCATCCTCATCGCGATGGCCATCGCCCTGCGCCCCGAGCTGATCATCGCCGACGAGCCGACCACCGCCCTCGACGTCACCGTCCAGGCCCAGATCCTGGAGCTGCTCAACGGGCTGCGCCGGGATCTCGGCATCGGCATCCTGCTGATCACCCACGACCTCGGCGTCGTCTCCGAGGTCGCCGACCGGGTCGTGGTCATGTACGCCGGGCGGGTCGTGGAGACCGGCACCACCGCCGAGGTCCTCGGCACGCCCGCCCACCCGTACACCGACGCCCTGCTGCGCTCCGTGCCCCAGGCCCACCAGCGCGGCGACGACCTGTACGCCATCCCCGGCACCCCGCCCAACCCGACCCGCAAGCCGCCCGGGTGCGCGTTCCACCCCCGCTGCGACCGGGTCGTCGAGCGGTGCCGCACCGAGCGCCCCGCCCTGAGGGTCATCGACGGCCGCGCCGCCGCCTGCCACCGCACCGAGGAGCTGTCGCATGTCGTCACCGGCTGAACCCGTCCTGGTCGCCACGGACCTGCGCAAGACGTTCACCACCGGCCGGGCCGGGCTCGGCCGCACCCGGGTCAGCGCCGTCGACGGGGTGAGCCTCCGGCTGCACGCCGGGGAATCCCTCGGCGTCGTCGGGGAGTCCGGGTGCGGCAAGTCCACCCTGGCCCGGATGCTGGTCGGCCTGGAACGCCCCGACTCGGGCAGCATCGTGGTGCGGGGACGCGACATCACCGGCGTGCGGGGGCGCGACCGGCGGCTGCTGCGCCGCCAGGTGCAGATGGTCTTCCAGGACCCGTACACCTCGCTGGACCCGCGCATGTGCGTGCGCGACCTGATCGCCGAGCCCCTCGTGGTGCACGGCCGCGGCGACCGGCGGGCCCGCTCCGACCGGGTCGCCGAGCTGCTCGGCCTCGTCGGGCTCGCGCCGGAGCTGATGCACCGCTATCCGCACCAGTTCTCCGGCGGGCAGCGCCAGCGCATCGGCATCGCCCGCGCCCTCGCCCTGGAACCGGAGATCCTCGTCTGCGACGAGCCCGTCTCCGCCCTCGACGTCAGCGTGCAGGCGCAGGTGGTCAACCTGCTGCGGGACCTGCAACGCCGGATGAACATCGCCCTGGTGTTCATCGCCCACGACCTGTCCGTGGTGCGACACGTCGCCGACCGCACGGCGGTCATGTACCTCGGGCGGCTCGCCGAGATCGGCGACACCGAGACCGTCTACTCCCGGCCGGCCCACCCGTACACCCAGGCGCTGCTGTCCGCCTCCCCCGTGGTCGATCCCACGGGCGAGCGCGGCGGCAGCCGGCGCATCGTGCTCGCCGGTGACCCGCCCAGCCCGTCCGACCCGCCGCCGGGCTGCCGGTTCCACACCCGCTGCCGGCTGGCCCGGCAGCAGTGCGGGCAGGTGCAGCCGGTGCTCGGCCCGACGCCGGGCGACGCCGACCGCGAGGTCGCCTGCCACTTCTCCGACCTGGCGCTGCGGGAGGGCGCGGGCGGCGTGCCGGCCCGGGCCTGACGACCCCGCGCCATGCTGCGTCCCGCGAACCCGCCGACGGCCGGACGAGTTCCACGAGGGACCACCGCCGCGGGCGGCCGGCGAGAACGGGAAGTCGGCGGGTGGATCGGGTCAGCGGTCGCCCGCGGCACGGGCTAGCGTGACGCCGTGGTCGACACGGGGGTGTATCGGGAGTGGGGCGAGGCGGCCTGGGCATGGGTGCTCGGGCAGATCCGGGACGACGACGGGCCGTGGCTTCCCGTGTCGGTGCCCGATGACGGGCCGCCGGCCGGGCCCGCCGACGACCGGGACTCGCTGTACGCGGGGATCGCCGGACTCGCCCCGGTACTGGCGGAGATCGGGCAGCACCGCCCGCTGACGGACGTGGAGCGATCCCTCGCGGCCGGCATCACGGACCGGCTGTCGACCATGGCGGCCGTCCGCGTCGAGCCGTCGTTCTGCGACGGACTGGCCGGGGACGTGGTGGCGCTGCGGCTGCTCGCCCCGGGACGGGAACGGATCGCGCTGGAGCGGCTCGCCGAACTGCGTACCCCCGCGGGGTGGGACACGACCCTGGCGGTCGGGGCGGGACACGACGGTCCGCTCACCGACCTGATCATGGGCACGGCCGGGGTGGTCCTGACTGCCGCCTGGGCGGGCGGCGACCTCGCCGACGGGATCATGTCCACCGGCGGGGAGGCGCTGCTGCGGGCGGCCGAACCGGCCGGCGGCGGACTGGCCTGGCGCATCCGCCCGGGCCACCCGTCGAGCATGCCGAACTACTCGCACGGCACGGCCGGTGTGGCCACGGCACTGGCGGTCGCCGGGCGGGCACTCGGCCGGGGCGATTTCCTCGACGCCGCCCGCCAGGGCGCCGGGCACCTGCTCACCGTGGGCTCCCTCGACGACGGCGGGTTCGTCGTGCCGCACACCCTGCCGTTCTCGCAACGGGACGTCGAACCGGTCACGTACGGCTGGTGCCATGGTCCGACCGGGACCTCGTACCTGTTCGCCGCCCTGGCCCACACCGGGGTGGAGCAGGTCGGCGGCGTCGGGACGGGTGAGCTGCGACGGCGCTGCCTGCACGCCGTGCTCGCCGCCGGCGTGCCTCGCCGGCTGCGCCCCGGCTTCTGGGACAACGACGGCCGCTGCTGCGGCACCGCCGGGGTCGGCGACGCGCTGCTGGACGCCGCACAGGACCAGCCGGCCGTGTGGGGGCCGTTGCGGGACGCCGCCTGCATGATGGGCGATGCGCTCGTCGAGCGGGCGATCCGCGACGACGACGGGGCCCGCTGGCGGTTCGTGGAGCACCGTCAGGACCCACCGCTGCTGCCACCCGGGACGGGATGGATGCAGGGCGCCGCAGGCATCGCCGCCTTCCTGCTGCGGCTGGCCCGGGTGACCGGGGACGGGTTCACCGCTCCGGTCGTCGACCGGCCCGATCAGTGGTGGGCCGTTCCGGGTCGGCTGCGCGCCGCGCCCGGGCCACTCGGCGTCGCCGGGCCGGTCCGGACCGACGTGGACGGGGCCTGACGCCGCGTGCCGGCCCGGCCGGTGGTCACTCGGGGGTGGGCGGGCCCAGCAGACGGATCTCCTCGATGTCGAGCGCGGCCTGCAGCTCGCGCAGCACCGTGTCGTCGATCTCGTTGGCGTTGCGCAGCCGGGTGATCTCGCGCCGCTTGCGGTCCAGGACCGCCAGCCGCAGCCGGCGCTCCAGGTCGCGGGCCTGCTCGGCGGCTTCGCCCTGCTCGGCGGCGCGGATGTCGTCGAGGTGGTCCTGGTAGTCGACGCGGATCCGGTCGGCGACGTCCCGGTGCACGCCCAGCCCGTCGGCGACCTCCGGCAGCGCCGCCAGCCCGGCCTCGGTGGCCCGCAGGCGGGCCATCCGCACCTCGTCGGCGCGCTGCTGGTCGCCGACGAGGCCCGCCCAGCGGACCACGAGCGGCAGGGTGGTGCCCTGCACCAGCATGATCATGACGATCACCAGCGCCGTGCAGAAGATGATCAGGTCCCGCTCGTGGACGGGTTCCCCGGCCGGGGTGGTCAGCGGCACCGCGAGGGCCGCGGCCAGCGACACCGCGCCGCGGAAGCCGGCCCACCCGGCGGCCGTGCGGATCCGCCAGCCGACCCGCAGGGCCCGTTGCGACTTACGGCGGTCGACGAGCCGCAGCAGATACGCCGACAGGTGCAGCCAGGCCATCCGGGTCGCCAGGACGGTGCCGGCGACCAGCACCGCGATGAGCAGCGCCTGCCCCACCGACGTGCTGGTGACCCCGCGCACCGCCCGGGGGATCTGCATCCCGAGCAGCACGAACAGGCCCCCGTTGATCAGGAAGGTGGTGAGGTCCCAGAAGGCGTAGGCCAGCACCCGGGAGGGTGCCCGGATCACCCGGGGGCCGGCGAAGGAGAGCACCAGGCCGGCGACCACCACCGCGAGCACCCCGCTGGCGTGCAGTTCCTCGGCGGCCAGGAACGCGACGAACGGCGTGAGCACGCTGAGCGCGCCCTCGCGCAGCGGGTCGTCGAGGCGGCGGCGGATCAGCACGACCACCACCCCGATCGCCAGCCCGGCCGCGACGCCGCCGAGGAACGACCCCCCGACGCGCTCGACGAGCGGCAGCGCCCCCGGCGGTGCGCCGCCGGTGATCAGGCCGAGCGCGACGGCGAAGAGGACCAGCGCGGTGCCGTCGTTGATGAGGCTCTCCGCGCGCAGGACGGTGAGGAACCGGCGGGGCATCCGCTTGGCCAGGCCGGCGACCGCGGCGGCGTCGGTCGGGGCCAGCACCGCCCCGAGCACCCACGCCGCCGGCCCCTCGACCCCGACCGCCTGGGCGACCAGCGCCACCGTCACCATCGTGACCGCGACCAGCCCCACGGCGAGCAGGGCGATGACGGTCAGGTTGGCGCGGATCTCCCGCAGGCTGATGGTGAGGCTCTCCCGGTAGAGGATCGCGGGCAGGAACAGCAGCAGCACCACGTCCGGTTCGAGCACCACGTCCGACAGCGGCGGGGCGAGCGCCAGCAGCGCGCCCATCCCGATGAGCAGGACCGGCGGGGCGACCCGGTAGCGCCCGCCGATGGTGGTGCCGACGAGCACGGTGGCCGCCAGCACCACGATCAGGACGAGCCCCTCCACGTCGACCCCTCCGCGTCGTACGGCCGGTGCGGCCGTACGGCGTCGGAGGCGCCTGCCCGCCCTCACATGGTTCTACGGCGGGCGGGGGAAGGAGGGGCGAACGGGCCTATCGGCGGGGACGGGACGGTGCGAGCAGCGCCGACGCGGCGAAGCGCAGCAGCGGCAGGTAGATCCGGGCGGAGTCGCGCAGCGCCCCGAAGTGCGAGGACGCGTTGTCCGCCAGGTAGGTGGTGGCGACGACGGTCTGCCGGACGGGGTGGCCGTCGCGCGCCGCGTGGAGCAGGACGTTCATCTCGTACTCGAAGCGTTCGCCGGGCACCGCGAGCAGCCAGTCGAGCAGGCCGCGCGGGTACGCCCGCAGGCCGGTCTGGGTGTCGTGGACCCCGACGCCGGTGGCGGCCCGGAACAGCAGCCCGGTGACGCCGTTGCCGATCCTGCTGCGCAGCGGCACCGTGCCGTCGAACCGGCGTACCCCCAGCACGATCGCGCCGTCGCCGTCGCCGTCGCCGTCGGGCAGGGCGCGGGCGACGCGCAGGATGTCGGCGACCCGGTGCTGCCCGTCGGCGTCGGCGCAGACCACGTCGTGCCCGGGATAGGCCCGGGCGACGTGCCGGAACCCGGTCTTCAGGGCCGTGCCCTTGCCCCGGTTGGACCCGTGGCGCAGGACGTCGCCGCCGAGCCGGCGCGCCGCGTCGAGGACCGGGTCCGAGGCCGGGGAGCCGTCGTCGACCACGACGACGGGCACGTCGGGGGCGGCGTCGCGCAGCTCGCCGAGGAGGTCGGGCAGCCGCTGTCCCGGCTCGTACACCGGCACGAGGACGATCATGGGGTCCGCCTGTTCTTCGTGACGGCGGTCGATCCGCCGGCGACCGTCCTGTACCCCGTCGGGGCGTCCGCGTCACCTCCCGCCGGCCGCCGGGCGGAGGGCCGCCCGCCCGCCGGGCCCCGACGGGTGCCGCGGCGGGCCCGGTGCAGCAGCGCGACCATCGCCCGCTCGCGGCGCAGCAGGCCCGCCGGGTCGCGGACGCCGAGGAACCACAGCCGGCACGCCATGCGTACGGCGCCCTCCGGCCACCATCCGGGCGCGGGCTCCCCACCGGTGGCGGGCACGTCGAGCAGCGCCCCGCCGCGCAGCCCGAGCGCCCGGCGGGCGAGGTAGCGGACCCGGGGCAGGTGCCAGGTGTGCGAGACGATGCCCAGCGGGTGGTGCCGGTCGAAGGCGTGGCCGGCGAGCAGCCCGTCGGCGGCGGTGCGCAGGAGGTTCTCCAGGGTGCTGCGTGAGCGGGCCTCGGCGCGCAGGTCGGCGTGCCGGTCGAGGCCGGCCGCGAGCGCCTCGCGGAGCATCAGGTCGGCCTCGCGCCACCCGGCCGGTGGCGGGGCGGCCCCCTCGGCGGCCTCGGCCCAGCCGCCGGTGAACACGATCCTCGGCCGCCGGCCCCGCTGGGCGGCGGCCGCGAAGGCCGCCTCGTTGGCGGCGACGTAGTCGCGGGCGGCCCGGACCCGCGCGAGGCTGGCCGGGGTGAGCGCCCAGGTCCCCCCGGCGGCGGGCAGCACGCCGCGCCCGAGGACCACGAGCACGGTGGCGGTCGGCGGCAGGTGCCCTCCCCTCTGCGACGTACCGGGCAAGCCTAGCCAGGCGTCGGGCCACCTGCGGCATAGTCGCTCACCGATTGACAAAGTTTAGGGTCCAAACTTAATCTGCCCGTCCGACGGGCGTCACGTGCGCGTTCCCGACGCCCTGCCCACCCTCATCATGCGGCGGCATCTTCCCGGCAAGGAGTGTCATGATCGGCACACGAGGCACCACCCGACGGACCCGATGGCGGGTCGGCGCGTTCACCAGCGCGGTCACGATGCTGCTGGCCGCCGTCGGCGTCCTGGTCGCGGGCACCGCGCAGGCGGCGGCGGGCTGCGCGGTGACGTACCAGGTCAGCAGCCAGTGGCAGGGCGGGTTCGGCGCGAACGTGAACGTGACCAACCTCGGCGACGCGGTCAACGGCTGGCGCCTGACCTGGACGTTCCCCGCCGGGCAGCGGGTGACCCAGGCGTGGAACGCCACCGTCACCGCCGCCGGCGACGACGTCACCGCCGCCAACGTCGGCTACAACGCCGCCATCGCCACCAACGCGTCGGTCTCCTTCGGCTTCAACGGCTCGTGGTCCGGCACGAACCCGAGCCCCACCTCCTTCGCGCTCAACGGGGTCGCCTGCACCGGCGGCGTCGGCCCGACCACGGCCCCGCCGACCAGCACGCCGCCCACCACGCCGCCGCCGACCACTCCCCCGCCCACGACGCCCCCGCCGGCCGGCGACGCGATGGCGGCCGTGGCCGCGATGCAGCCCGGCTGGAACCTCGGCAACTCCCTCGACGCCGTCGGCGCCGACGAGACCGCCTGGGGCAACCCGCGCATCACCGAGGCGCTGCTGGACAACGTGAAGGCGCAGGGCTTCAAGAGCGTCCGCATCCCGGTCACCTGGAGCGCGCACCTGGGCGGCGCGCCCAACTACCCGATCGAGGCGGCGTACCTGAACCGGGTCAAGGAGGTGGTCGACTGGGCGCTCGCCGACGACCTCTACGTGATGATCAACATTCACCACGACTCGTGGCAGTGGATCAACACCATGCCCACCGACCGGACCACCGTGCTGGCCAAGTACAACGCGATCTGGACCCAGCTGGCGAGCACGTTCCGCGGCTCGTCGCCGAAGCTGGTGTTCGAGAGCGTCAACGAGCCGCAGTTCACCGGCAGCTCCGGCGACGCCCAGAACGCCACCCTGCTGGCCGAGCTCAACACGTCGTTCCACCGCATCGTGCGCGCCTCCGGCGGCAACAACGCCACCCGCCTGCTGGTGCTGCCCACCCTGCACACCTCGTCGGAGCAGGCCCGCATCGACGAACTGGTCGCCACGTTCAACGCGCTCAACGACCGCAACCTCATCGCGACCGTCCACTACTACGGCTACTGGCCCTTCAGCGTGAACGTCGCCGGGGGCACCCACTTCGACGCCACCGCCCAGAAGGACCTCACCGACTCCTTCGACCGGGTGTACGACGCCTTCGTCGCCAAGGGCATCCCCGTCATCGTCGGCGAGTACGGCCTGCTCGGCTTCGACCGGCACACCGGCACCATCGAGCAGGGCGAGAAGCTGAAGTTCTTCGAGTACTTCGGCCACTACGCGCGGGCCAGGAAGCTCACCACCATGCTGTGGGACAACGGGCAGCACCTCGGCCGGACCTCGTTCCAGTGGAGCGACCCGGAGCTGATCGCCCAGATCAAGTCGAGCTGGACCACCCGCTCCGGCACCGCCTCGTCGGACCTGGTGTTCAACGCCAAGGCCAGCGCCATCAGCGCCAAGACCCTCACCCTGAACCTCAACGGCACCACGTTCCAGGGCCTGCGGCAGGGCAGCACCGACCTGGTCCAGGGCACCGACTACACCGTCAGCGGCAGCCAGCTCACCCTGACGGCGGCCGCGCTGACCCGGCTGACCGGCAGCCGGGCGTACGGGGTCAACGCGACCCTGCACGCGCGGTTCTCGGCGGGCGTGCCGTGGCGCATCAACATCATCACCTACGACCGGCCGGTCCTGGGCAACGCGACCGGCACGACCAGCGCGTTCGCCATCCCGACCCAGTTCCGGGGCGACCAGCTCGCCACCATGGAGGCGAAGTACGCCGACGGCAGCAACGCCGGCCCGCACGACTGGACGCCGTTCAAGGAGTTCGACGTCACGTTCCAGCCCGACTACACCGGCAGCTCCATCGCCCTGACCCCGGACTTCTTCGCCGCGGTCACCGACAACGCCCCGGTCACGCTCACCTTCCACTTCTGGAGCGGCGAGAAGGTCACGTACAAGGTGACCCGCTCGGGCAGCGCGGTCACCGGCACCACCGCCTGAGACGATCCGTCGCACGGACACCGCGGGCCGCGAAAGCCGCGGCTCAGCCGCCGGTGGTGACGGAGGTGGCGGTCATGGCGTTGTCCGTCAGCGCGCCGCCCTGCACGGTCACCCGCTGGCCCCGCTCGATCGCCGTCAGCTTGCTGGCCCGGGTGGTCCGCACGGCCGTGTCGTCGGTGGTGCGGACCGTGACCACGGTGCCGTCGGCGGTCTCGACGTAGAGGGTGTCGCCGTCGACCAGCGTCACCGTGCCGGTGGTGGTGCCCGCCGCCGCGCCCGACGCGGCGGCGCTCGGCTGGTCGCCGGGGCCCTGACCACGGCCCGAACCGGCCGCCCCGTTGGCCAGACCCGCCGGGAACGACCAGGACGGGACCGCGGCGCCCGCCGCCGGCTCGCCCCACCGCTGTTGCACCTGCACCCCGCCGACGAAGCCGGCGACGACGAGCACGAGCGCGCCCAGGACCAGGGTGCCCCGGTTCCACCACCGGCGCGGGGCGGCGGCGGCCAGCGCGGCGGTGAGGCCCTCGTCGGGTTCCGCCGCCACGGCCGGCGACGCGGCGTCGCGGTCGTCGTCCGGCTCCGCAGGCCCGCCCGGCGCCGTGGCGCCGCCGACCCGGGCGAAGACGACGGTGTCGCTGTTGTCCATGTCTGATCCTTGCCTGTCGGGCACGCTGGCCTACTCGTAGCGCAGGGCGTCGATGGGGCGCAGCCGGGCCGCCCGCGCCGCCGGCAGGCCGCCGAAGAAGAGGCCGATCGCGATGGAGACGCCGAGGGCCAGCGCGACGGAGCTGGGCACGATCACGGGCCGGACACCGACGATGGTGAACCGGGACCCGAGCAGCGCGGCGGCCACCCCGAGCGCCCCGCCGAGGAGGCTCAGCAGGGTCGCCTCGATCAGGAACTGGGTCAGCACCGTCCGGCGCCGGGCACCGAGCGCCTTGCGGATGCCGATCTCCCGCGTCCGTTCGGTGACGGTCACGAGCATGATGTTGGTGATCCCGATGCCGCCGACCAGGAGACTGATCGCGGCGACCGCGCCGAGCAGGGTGGTGAAGGTGTCGGCCGTCTCGGTCTGGGTCTGCAACAGCTGCGCGGCGTTCTGGATCCGGTACGGCGCGCTGGCCGGACCGGTGGTGGGCAGCCGCTGGGCGAGCACCGTGGAGATCTGGGCCTGCACGGCGTCCACCTCGCCCGGGTCGGCCGCCTCGACGAGGATCGAGCTGATCGGCCCGTACCCGGTGAGCACCTCCCGCACGGCGCTCAGCGGCGCGACGGCGGTGTCGTTGGCGTCCTGGAAGCCGGTCGAGGACTTCGGCGCGAGCACCCCGACCACCGTGAACAGGGCCCCACCGGCGGTGACCTGCCGGCCGACCGGGTCGAGGCCGGCGAACAGCTCGTCGGCGACGGTCTGCCCGATGACGACCACCCGGCGGGCCTGCGCCTCGTCGTCGGCGGTGAACGCGGCCCCCGCGGCCACCGGCGAGTTGGACGCGGCGAACCAGCCCGGCCGGGTGCCCACGAACTGGGCGACCTCGTGGTCGGCGCCCTCGTAGGTCACCGTGGTGGAGGTGGTCGCCAGCGGGGACACCGAACGGACGCCGGGGGCGAGCACCGGGTCGGCGAGCGCGTCGGCGACCTCGACGGTCAGGCCGCCCGGCCCCGAGCCGCGGTTGGTGCCGGTCACGGTGAGGGTGTTGGTGCCCAGCGCCTCGATCCGGCTGGTGACGGCCTGCGCCGACCCGTTGCCGACGGCCACCAGCAGGATCACCGCGGCGACGCCGATGAGGATGCCCAGCATGGTCAGCGCCGAGCGCAGCTTGTTGGCGGCCACGCCGCGCAGGGCGAACCGGATCGTCTCGGTGACGGTCATCGGCCGGCCACCGCCGCGTGCCGGCCCGTGCGGTCCTGGCGCTCGTCGGAGCGGACCCGGCCGTCGAGGAGCCGGATCAGCCGCCGGGCGCGGTCGCCGACCTCCGGCTCGTGGGTGATCAGCACGATCGTCCTGCCGGCGGCGTTGAGCTGGTCGAACACCGCCAGGATGTCCTCGGTGGAGCGGCTGTCCAGGTTGCCGGTGGGCTCGTCGGCGAGCACCAGCGCGGGCTCGGTGACCAGCGCGCGGGCCACCGCGACGCGTTGCTGCTGCCCGCCGGAGAGCTGATTGGGGTGGTGGTCGGCGCGGTCGGCCAGCCCCACCGCGTCCAGCGCGGCGAGCGCCCGACGCCGCCGCTGCCCCGCCCGCACGCCCGCGTACGCCAGCGGCAGCTCGACGTTGGCCACCGCGCTGGTGCGGGGGATGAGGTTGAACGCCTGGAAGACGAACCCGATGAGCCGGTTGCGCACGAGGGCGAGTTGGCGGTCCGCCAGGCGACCGACATCGACGCCGTCGAGCAGGTAGCTGCCGCCGGAGGGCGCGTCGAGGCAGCCGATGATGTTCATCAGGGTGGACTTGCCGGACCCGGAGGATCCCATGATCGCCACGTAGTCGCCGGCGTCCACCGTCAACGACACCCCGCGCAGCGCGTGGACGGCGGCGGGGCCCTCGCCGTACACCTTGGTCAGCGCGCGGACGTCCAGGACCGGATGGCGCGGCGTGGTCCGGGGCTCCATCAGCGGGTCCCGGTGCCGGCCCGGGGGCCGCCCTGTCCCCCGGCGGGGAAACCGCCGCCGGGGAAGCCTCCGCCGCCGGGGAAGCGGCCCCCGCCGCCGGTCAGGCCGCCGCTGGTGCCGGAGGTGCTGGTCTCGGGCAGCACGACCCGCTCCCCCTCGGTGAGCCCGGAGGTGATCTCGTACGCCCGGTCGCCGGCCAGGCCGACCTGCACCCGCCGGGTCTCCTGGCCGGTGTCGGTGAGCACGGTGACGATCCGCCGGTCGCCGCTGCCGCTCACTGCGGCCGAGTTGACCAGCAGCACGTTCTCGGCCGTGCCGGTCACGACGGCCACCCGCACGGTCTGCCCCGGCCTGGCCCCGGCGGGCAGGTCGGCGACGCCGAGGGTGACCCCGTAGGTGACCACGCCGTTGGCGGTGGTGGCCTGCGGGTCGATCGCCCGCAGCTCGCCGGTGGCGGTGGCCCCGTCCAGGGCGTTCCAGGTGACGGTGGCCGGCTGGCCGGCCTTGAGCCGGGTGGCGTCGGCCTCGGCGACCGCGGCGGTGACCTGGAGCTTCGACAGGTCGGCGAGGTCGACGAAGCCGGACGAGGTGCCGCCGGACGACCCGCCGGAGGCGGCCCCGGACGAACCGGAGCCCGACGAACCCGACGAGCCCGAGCCCGAGGAGCCGGAACCCGACGAGCCGCCGGACGGGCCGCCGACGGTGCCGTTGACGGCGACCACGGTGCCGGCCATCGGCGCGGTGAGCCGGGTGCCCTCCACCGCGGCCTCGGCCTCGTCGACGGCCAGCTCGGCCTGGGTCACCTCGTTCTCCGCCGTGGAGGTGTCGGAGCCGGCGTCCCGCGCCCGGTCCAGCGCGTCCTCGGCGGCGTCCAGGTTCGCCTGGGCCACCTTGAGGTCGCGTCGGGCGGCGGCCGGGTCGACCTCGGCGAGCAGCTGCCCCTTGCGTACCTTCTGACCGACGGTCACCGCGACCGAGGTGACCGTCCCGGCCGTGGTGAAGGTGGCGGTGGCGGTGGCGGCGCTCTCCAGCGAACCGTCCGCCGTGACCGTCGCGGTCACCGTGCCCCGGGAGACCTGGACCGTTCGGGTGCCGCCGGTCGTCCCGGCCCGCGCCGACGCGTCGCCGCGCACGGACAGCCAGGCCCAGGTGCCGCCGCCGACCAGCAACAGGGTCAGGACGGCGTTGACCGCCACGGTGGGCCGGCGCAGGGCCGCCGGCAGGCGTGCACGCATGGAGGGGATCCTGGCGGCCCCGCCTCGGAGGATCTTCGACGTCACCTCATAGCTGGCTCGGAGTCGGCGGCGGCGCGTCGGGGACCGGCGGCGCCGGCCGGTCGCCCTCCGCCGGGGAGCCGGCGACGGGCAGCAGTACGCGGAAGGCGGTGCCCGCCCCGGGGCCGCTGTGCAGCTCGATCCAGCCGCCGTGGGCGTGCACGATCGACGCCGCGATGGACAGGCCGAGTCCGGAGCCGCCGCCGTCGCCCCGGCCCCGGCTCGCATCGGCCCGGTAGAGCCGCTCGAAGACCCGGGTGGCGTGCTCGGCGGGGATGCCCGGGCCGTCGTCGTGCACCTCCAGCACGGCCAGCCCGCCGGCGGGCGGTGCGGGCGCCGGACCGGACCGGACCACCACGCCGCCCCGGTCCGGCGCGGGCGGCGGGCCGGCCACGGCGGCGGGCAGCCGGCCGATGCGGACGGTCACCCGCGCCCCCGGCCCGGTGTGCTGCATGGCGTTGCCGACCAGGTTCGCCGCGACCTGGCGCAGCCGGTGCTCGTCGCCGAGCACGGTCGGCGGCTCGAACGTCTCGTCGTCCTCGGTGAGCGTGGTCAGCCGGACCCGCCGCCCCGGGGCGCGGGCGTGCGCGTCGCGGATGGTGTCGGCGGCGACCTCCAGCACGTCGACCGGGCGCAGCACCGGGGCGCGGTGCCGGTCCAGCCGGGCGAGCAGCAGCAGGTCCTCGACGAGCACCCCCATCCGGGCGGCCTCGGCCTCGATCCGGCCCATCGCCTCGTCCAGGGCCGGTCCGGGCGGGGCGCCGCCTCGGCGGTACAGCTCGGCGAAGCCCCGGATCGAGGTCAGCGGGGTGCGCAGCTCGTGCGAGGCGTCGGCGACGAACTGGCGCAGCCGGCGGTCGGCCGCGGCGCGGGCGGTCATCTCCGTGCCGATCCGGTCCAGCATGAGGTTCACCGCCGCACCGAGGCGACCGGGCTCGGTGTGCGGGTCGGTGTCGTGCAGCCGGCGGGCCAGGTCGCCGCCGGTGATGCCCGCGACGACGCGTTCCATCCTGGTCAACGGGCTCAGCCCGAGGCGGACCACGAAGGCGGCGAGCAGGCCCAGCACGATCAGGACGCTGCCGGTCACCGCGACGTCGATCACCACGAGCCGGTCGACGGTCCGCTCCGCCTCGGCCAGGGACGCGCCGAGCACCACGACCTCCCCGCCGTCGCCGACCGGGACCGCCAGCAGCCGCCACGCGCCCCCGTCGCCGGCCACGGTGTACGGGCGGCCGGTCCGGGCCCGCGCCGCCACCTCGGCCAGCGGGCCGGGATCGGGCGCGGCGGCCGACGGCGTGCTGCTGCGGTCGGGGTCCCGGGTGCCGTCGGCCCGGTAGTGGACGACCAACTGGTCCGGCCCGAGGCGCGCGAACCGGCCGGGGTTGCGCGGCCCGCCGGTGGTCGCGCCCCCCGCCGGGAACCCGGAGGCGGCGCGCGGGGCGGCGGTGAAGGGGCGGGCCAGCCCGGTGAGCTGCTGGTCGACCCGCTGCACCAGGTATCCGCGCAGCAGCACCAGCCCGGCGGCGTTCGCCCCCAGCAGGGCCAGCGTGGCGAGGATCCCGACGAGGAGGACCAGCCGGGACCGCAGCGTCCAGCGCGCCCAGGGGCGGATCGGCCGCCGGCTCACTCGTCGCCGCGCGGCAGCCGCAGCGTGTACCCCACGCCGCGCACGGTGTGGATCAGCGGCGGCCCGAGCTTGTCGATCTTGCGACGCAGGTAGTAGACGTAGGACTCGACGATGCGCCCGTCCCCGCCGAAGTCGTAGTTCCAGACCCGGTCGAGGATCTGCGCCTTGCTGACCACCCGGCCGGCGTTGGTGAGCAGGTAGCGCAGCAGCCGGAACTCCGTCGGCGACAGGTCGACCGGACGACCGGCCCGGCGCACCTCGTGCGCGTCGTCGTCGAGTTCCAGGTCGGCGTAGCGCAGGACGGCCGGGGGCGGGGGCACGGGCGGCGCGGCCGCGGGCTGCTCCGGGTGGCTGCGCCGCAGGATGGCCCGGATGCGCAGCACCACCTCCTCGAGGCTGAACGGCTTGGCCACGTAGTCGTCCGCGCCGACGACCAGCCCGGTCACCCGGTCCTCGACGGTGTCCCGCGCGGTGAGGAAGAGCACCGGCACCGGCCGGCCGGCCGCGCGCAGCCGGCGGGCGACCTCGAAGCCGTCCACGTCGGGCAGCATCACGTCGAGGACCACGAGGTGCGGGTCGAACTCCTCGACCAGGGCCAGCGCCGCCCGGCCGCTGGCGGCCACCCGGGTCTCGTACGAGACGAGCCCCAGGGTGACCGCGAGCAGCGTGGAGATGTTCGGTTCGTCGTCGACCACGAGGACCCGCGCGGCGCAGGCGCCGTCGACGGCCGTGGCGGCCCGTCCGGTAGGTGGCCGGAGAATGTCGGTTCGCACCACCACTGCCTACCGGAGGCTGCTCCACGCGCCCTGTGCGGAAGCTGTGTCCCCGCTGTCACCAGGAGCGGAGCACCAGCTCACCGGCGGTGAGGCCGGAGGTCACCTCGGTGAACCGGCCACCCCGCAGCCCGACGGTGACGGTGCGCGGCGCGCCCTCGACGCCGACGCGGACGGTGCCGGTCCCACCGGCGACGTCGCGTACGGCCGTGGAGGGCACCCGCACCGCGTCCGCCACCGCCGCGGTCTCGACGGTCACCGCGGCGCTCTGCCCGACGAGCAGGTCCTGCGGCGCCTCGGTGAAGGAGAGCACGACGCCGTAGCGGACCAGGCTGCCGTCGCTGACGCCGACCGGGTCGACCTGGACGACGGTCGCCGGGAAGGTGCGGTCGGGTCGGTCGGGGAGGGTGAGCGTCGCCTGCTGCCCGACGGCCAGGGCCACGGCGTCGGCCTCGGGGAACCTGGCCTCGACCTGCATCGCGAACGTGTCGGCGAGGGTGATGAAGGTGCTGCCCCGGCCGACCTGGCTGCCCACCTTCCCGGCGACGGACAGGACGGTGCCGGCGATCGGCGCGGTGATCGCGGTGCCGGCCAGCGTCTCCCGCGCCTCGGCGAGGCTCGCCTCGGCCTGGTTGACCCGGCGCTGCGCCTGCAGGATCGGGTCGGCGGAGCCGGCCGCGCCGCCGCCGGCGCAGGTGCCGCCCGGCGCGGACGCGGGCGGGCCGGACGCGGACGGGCGCGTCGACCGGCCGCCGGTGGCCGTCGGTGCGGGCGTCGGCCCGGTGGCGGTCGGCATCGGGGAGGCGGTCGCGGAGCTGGCGGAGGCACCGGGAGTCGGCGCGGTCGCGGTGGCGGTGGCCGAGCGCAGGGCGACCGGTCGTACGCCGGCACCGGTCGGGCAGGCCGCCGCCCCGTCGGCCGTGTCCTCGCGGGCCCGGTCGAGCGCGTCCCGCGCCTCGGTCAGGTCGTCCTCGGCTTCGTCCACCGCCTCGGCGGCCGTCGCGGCGTCGTCGTCGGCGACGGCGGCCAACCGCTGTCCCGCCCGCACCACGTCGCCCGGCCGCACCGAGATGGTCTGCACCGTGCCGACGACGGAGAAGCCCAGGGCGCGGGTGGTCGCCGGTGTCACGGTGCCCGAGGTGGCCACCTCGACGGCGACGGGGCCCCGGTCGACGGCCACGGTCGCCGGGCGGGCGGGCGTCGGATCGACGCTCGTGGTCAGCAGCCACGCGCCGCCGGCCACGAGCAGGAGCAGGGCGGCGCCGCCCGCCACGCCCCGACGAGCACGCCGGGTGCGCCACCGTCGGTTCAGGCCGTCTCCCATGGGCGGCCAGTCTGCCCACCACGGCTCGGCACCGGCTCGGCCTCAGCTCGGAGTTGCCTGGGAACGCCCGGCCCGGCGGGTTGCCACGCCGACGAGCCGTCGCCGTGGTGCGGCGCGGACTCCGAGGCAACTCCGAGCCGGGACCGAGCGGCCGGTGAGGTGGGCCCGGTTACCTGGACGGGCCCCGGAGAAGGTTGAGGAGTTTCCCATGTCGTTGTCTGGAAGAGGCCGCCTGCTCGCGACCGCGCTGACCGTCGTCGCGTTGGCGCTGTCGACCGCGTGCGCCGGCACGGACGACGCGGCGGCCCCGACCGGCGACAACGGGCAGGGCGGCCAGAACGCCTTCACCGCCTACCGGGACTGCCTGCAGGACAACGGCGTCACCCTGCCCTCGGGCGGCGCGCGGCCGTCCGGCTTCCCGACGGCCCGGCCGTCCAACTTCCCCAGCGCGCGTCCCTCGGCCCGACCGGACGCCTCGGCGGGCGCGGGACGCGGCGGACCGGGCATGGGACGCCCCGACGGCGTCGACGAGGCCACGTGGGAGAAGGCGCAGCAGGCGTGCGCCTCGGTGCGGCCCAGTGGCGGCCCGGGCGCCCGGCCGGGCGGCTCCGGCGCGCCGGGGGGCGGGCGGGACGATGGTCGCCGCGCCGCCTACCGCACCTGCCTGAGCAACCGGGGCGTCGACCCCGCCGACATCGACTCCGGCGACCCGAAGACGACCGAGGCGCTGGCCGCGTGCGCGGCGGTCAGCCCGTCACCGGCGTCCTGAGCCGCCGCCTCCCGGCCTCCTGGCCGCCCGGCGCGCGCCCCCGCCGGGCGGTCAGGAGAAGCGTTCGACGGTGACGGGCAGCAGCCCTCGCATCCGCAGCGTCGTGGTCAGCTCCCGCAGCATCGGCCGGACGGTGTCGTCCCGACCGCCGGCCAGGTCGACGGTCAGGTCCAGGCACCACGGCCCGCCCGCGCCGATGCGGCGCAGGTGCCAGGTGAACGCGTCGTCACCGACGCGCCGCCGGGCGACGCCGAGCACCCGGGCCCCGGGGTCGGCCGCGTCGCCCGTGACGGTCATCCGCCACGTGGCGCGCAGGTGCGCCAGGCCGTCCGGCCCCAGCGCGTCGGCGAACAGGACCCGGTAGACCCGCGTCTCGGCGAACCCGGCCGCGCTACGGCCGGATGCCAGCGGCAGCGGTGCCGTGGCCAACGGGGTCGAGTCGTGGAAGTGGCCACGCAGCGTCGCCTCGTCGGGCAGCTCGCCGCCGCCGAGCTCGCGGTAGGTGGCCGCCGCCGCGCGGCGGGGCACGGCGACGACCCGGCTGCGCAGGGCGGCGTCGAGGCGCATGGTCCGGCTGAAGTCCGCCGAGCTCCACCAGCCGCCGTCCTGCGGGGTCCACGCGGCGCTGTGCAGGCGCACCGCCGAGTGGTCCGCCGCGAACACGAACTCCTCGACGACCACGCCCTCCGGCCGGCCGCGCGGCTCGCCGCCGGCCGGGCCCGGATGGACCAGGTAGTAGTCCAGGGCGGCCGGCCCACCCTCCCCCATGCTCATCGCGCCATTGTGGACCTCGCGGCCGCTCCGTCCGGGCCGACCCGCCGCCCGGCACCCGACGGGTCGGCGCGGGCCGACGGATCGGGCCGGACGGCGTCCGCGTTGCCGTACCCGGTGCAGGGTCAGCCCTCCAGGCACCGGCGCACGGCGGCGACCAGCCGGTCGCCCCGCTCGTCGTCCACCCCGCCCATCTGGTTGACCACGTACGCGAAGCCCACCTCGTGGGCGTCGTCGCCGAAGGCCACGTGGCCGCCCGCGCCGTCGTGGCCGAAGCTGCGCGCGCCCAGCAGCGGCCGGGCCGGCGGGGAGTCCAGCAGGAAGCCGGTCCCCCAGCGCTGCCCCCCGTCCGGCGGCCCGTAGCGCTGCTGGCCCCAGACCCGGGGCGTGGTCGCGTCGTCGACCGACGCGGCGGTGAGCAGGCGTGGGCCGCCGCCGACGTCGGACACGGCGGCGGCGTAGAGCCGGGCCAGGCCCTCGGCGGTGCTGACCGCGCCGGCCCCCGGGATCCCGGCGGCCTGGATGACCGGGTCGTTGAAGCTGACCAGGCCCTCGTCGTCGGCCGGGAAGGGATAGGCGCCGTTCATGGTCAGCCCCCGCTCGGCGACCGGGTCCGGGGCCGGCACCGCGCCGGCCGGCGGCGCCAGCATCCAGGCCACCGCGGCGCGCTCGGCGTCGGGAAGGCCGATCCAGGTACGCAGGCCGAGCGGATCGGCGAGCGCGGCGCGGAAGAACGCGCCGGGCAGTTGCCCGGTGACCCGGCGGATCACCTCGCCGACCAGCCAGCCGTAGGTCATCGCGTGGTAGCTGTGCGCGGTGCCCGGCGGCCAGAGCGGCGGCTGCGCCTCGATCGCCTCGATCACCGGCGTCCAGGCGACCACGTCCGCGCGGGTCAGCGGCCGGTCCAGGGCCGGCAGGCCGGCCTGGTGGGTGAACAGCCAGCGCACCGGGATCCCGTCCTTGCCGTGCTGGCCGAACTCGGGCCAGTACCGGGTGACGGGGGCGTCCAGGTCGAGTCGGCCCTGCTGGACCAGCAGGTACGCGCAGACCGCCAGGATCCCCTTGGTGCAGGAGAAGACGACCGCCGGGGTGTCGGCGGCCCACCGGCGGCCGGAGCGCGGGTCGGCGAGCCCGCCGTACAGGTCGACGACCTTGCGGCCCCGCACGTAGAGGGCGACCGCGGCGCCCACGTCGCCGCGCGCGGTGAAGTTGTCCCGGAAGACGTCGACGACCGGGCCGAAGCCCTCGTCGGCGTCGCCGTGGACCGGTGCAGGCGTCGTCACGCGCTATCCCTTCAGCGATCCCTGGATGAGGGCCTTGATGAACTGGCGTTGGAAGATCAGGAACACGATGAGGGTGGGGGTGAGGATGAGCAGGGAGCCGGCGCACAGCAGCACCAGATCCGTCCCCCACTGCCCCTGGAACGCCCCGAGCGCGCCGGCCATGGTGCGTTTCGTGGCGTCGTCGACGAGCACGATGGCGAGCAGGAACTGGTTCCAGGTCCACAGGAACAGCAGGATGGTCAGCGACGCGATGGCGGGCCGGGCCAGCGGCACGTGGACGCGCCAGAACAACTGCCAGGTGTTGCTGCCGTCGACCCGCGCCGCCTCGGAGAGCTCCTTGGGCACGGTGGCGAAGTGCGCCCGCATCCAGAACACCGAGAACGGCATGTACAGGCCGATCAGCGGCAGGATGATCGCCCACCGGGTGTTGAGCAGGCCGAGGTCGCGCATCTGGTAGTACAGCGGGGTGACCACGGCCTCGAAGGGCAGGGTCAGGCCGAGCAGCAGCAGGCCGAAGGCTATCCGGCCGCCGGGCACCCGCAGGTGGCCCAGCCCGAATCCGGCCATCGTGGCGATGACCACGCCGATCGGCACGACCCCGACGACGATCAGCAGGCTGGAGCGCAGCAGCGCGCCCATGTTGGCGGCGGTGAACGCGTCGGCGAAGTTGCCCCACTGCGGGTCCGCCGGCCAGGCCAGTCCGGTGGGGACGGTGCCGCGCGGCTGCAACGCCGCCGACAGCATGCTCAGGAACGGCAGCAGCGTGACGACGACCAGCGCGATCAGGAAGATCCGGCCGGTCAGTCGCTCGCTGCGGCTGGTGAGGTTCATGCCTTGTCCTCCCGGGTCAGCCGCTGGATCGGCAGCACGCAGGCCAGCACCAGCACCATGAGCACCACCGACAGCGCGGAGGCCAGCCCGACCTGCCGCTGGGAGAAGGCGAGCCGGTAGATCTCCAGGCCGGGCACGGTGGTCTGGATGCCGGGGCCGCCGCTGGTGGAGATGTAGACGATGTCGAAGCTGGCCAGGGCGGCGATGATGGTCACGGTCAGGCAGACGCCGACCTCCTGGCGCAGGCTCGGCAGGGTGACGGCGAAGAACTCCCGCACCGGTCCGGCGCCGTCGATGCGGGCCGCCTCGTACAGCGCCGGGTCGATCTTGCTCATGCCGGTGACGAGCAGGATCGTGCACAGGCCGAGCATCACCCAGGTGCCGATCACGCCCACCGCGGGCAGCGCCGTGTCGAACTCGCCGAGCCAGGCCCGGGTGACCCCGCCCAGGCCGACCGCCCGCAGCACCTGGTTGACCAGGCCGTCGGTGGACAGCAGCCAGCTCCACGCGATGCCGGCCGCGACGAGGGGGATCACCTGCGGCAGGAACAGCACGGTACGCACCACGGTGCCGAACGGGCCGCCGCTCATCCGGCGCACGAGGCTGGCGACCAGCAGCCCGAGGGCGACCGGGACGAAGCTGAAGAAGACGATCAGGACGAACGCGTTCCCGATGATCTTCAGCAGGTCGCTGTCGGTGAACACGGTCAGGTAGTTGGTCAGCCCGACCCACTCGGCCTGGCCGATGCCGTTCCAGCGGTACAGCGAGTACTGCATCGTGAGCAGCAGCGGACGCAGCACGAAGAACCCGTACATGAGCAGGGCCGGCAGGACCCACAGCCAGCCGAGCCACCCGGCCGTGCGGCCCCGCCGCCTCCGGCGGGGCCGCACGGGTGACTGCCGGTCCGCGCCGCCGGTCGGGACACCGGCGGCGGTGCCGCCGACGGCAGCGGTCATCGGGACAGTTCCTTCTCGTACTCGGCCTGGACCGCCTTCACGTACCCCTCGGGGGTCTGCTGCCCGGCGATCAGCTTCTGCAGCTCCGGGGTGATCGCCGCGGCGAAGATGCCGCCGGTGGCGTTCGCGGTGAAGTCGACCGCGCCGTTCTCCGCGCCGAGCTGCTGCGACGCCTTGAGCGTCTCGGCCAGCACGGTGCCCTCGCTGACGGGCGGCAGGGACAGCTCGGCGGGACCGCCGGGGCTGGACCCGCCGACCTTCACGGAGATCTCCCGGGCCTTGGCGTCGGTGTGCGCCCAGTTCAGGAAGTACGCGGCGGCGTCCGGGTTCTTGGCCCGGGCACCGATGCCGAAGGTGTTCGGCGCGGACATCGCGACGTGCTTGCCGCCGGCGGCCTCGGTCGGGAACAGGAAGAAGCCCGCGTTGCCGGCCATGTTCTTGTCGAGGTTGCCCGACTCCCAGTCGCCGTTGAACATGAACAGGCCGCCGCCCTTGGTGAAGTCGCCGACCATGGTGGCGTAGTCCAGGGCGTTGGCGTCCTTGGTGAAGTAGCCCGCCTTGGCCCACCGCTGGATGGTCTCGGTGGCCTTCAGCGCGGCGGGGGTGTCGAAGGTGGCGCCGGGCTTCTGGAAGATCCAGTCCGCGATCTGGGCCGGGTCGCCGAACTGGTTCTGCAGCGCCTGGTGCGGGAAGTTGATGCCCGCGGTGTTCTTGTTGAACTGCACGATCGGCTGCACGCCGGCGGCCTTGGCCTTGGCCAGCAGCTCCTCGAACTCGGCGACGGTGGCCGGGGGCTCGGTCATGCCGACCTGCTGGGCCAGCTTCTTGTTGTAGAACACCCCGGTCACGCTGTAGCCGAGGCCCAGCCCGTACAGCGAGCCCGAGCCGCGCACCTTGCCGCCGTCGGCCAGCCGGAGCTGGACGAGCTGCGAGGCGGGGAACTTGTCCCAGCCGTAGGCCGCGACGTAGGGGTCGAGGTTCTTCAGCAGGTCGTCCTTGACCAGGTCGACCATGGTGGGCAGGCGGATGATGTCGGGCGCGTTGTCCGAGGCGAGCACCCGGGGCGCGTTCTCCGTGATCACCGTGAACTGGTCCTCGCGGATGTTGAACTTCACGTTCGGGTGCTGCTTGGTGAACTCGTCGGCCAGCGCCTTGACCAGCGGGAAGCCGGTCTCCGCGTACAGCTCCAGGGTGATCGGCCCGGTGCCGAGTTCGGTGCTGACGGGTGCGTCGGACCCGGTCGACGAGGGCTGGTCCGACCCTGGTGCGCTACACGCGCTCATCACCAGGCCGGCGGCCAGGGCCGGCACCAGCAGTGCCAGGCCGCGCCGCGAGAACCTGGTCGAGAAATCCGGCACGTCAACCACTCCTTGATTTCAACGCCGCGTCACGCCGCCCGGCGGGCCGGCGCGCACCGGCCCCGACCGTGTCGTGCCGGGACGGGGCGGCCCGCCCTGCGGGTCGCGACCGAGCCGGTCGACATGATCACGGGGAGGGTCGAGGTGCCCTTCCGCACGACCGAACGGCGTAGCTAAAATGATTTAGCAGAGCATGCGCGCGGCGCTCCGAACCTGTCAAGGACGAGTTCGCAACGACTCGGAAACGGCCGGTTCACATGTCCCGCGGCCCGTCACCCACCCGCCGGGGTGGCCCTCGTGACCCGCGCATGATGATGTGACGGGGCGGTGCCGGACGCGCCGCGGTGATTCGGAGGAGTCATGGGCCGCAACAGAGCAACCCTGGCCGATGTCGCGCGGCTGGCCGGACTGTCGAAGACGGCCGCCTCGATGGTGCTCAACGGACGGGAGGGGACCCGGCTGTCCGCGGAGGCCCACCAACGCGTCTTCGCCGCCGCCGAGGAGCTCGGGTACCGGCCCAACATGGCCGCGCGCAGCCTGCGCACCCGCAAGACGGCCACCATCGCGTTCGTCTCCGACATCGTCGCCACGACCCGGTTCGCCGGCGACCTGATCCGGGGCGCGCTGGACGCCGCCCGGGAACGGGACCACGTGCTGCTGATCACCGAGACCCAGGGCGACGCGGCGTTCGAGCGGTACGCCATCGAGGCGATGCTCGACCGCCAGGTCGACGGCGTCGTCTACGCGGCGATGGCCACCCGCCGGCTCACGGTGCCCCCCGCCATCCTCGGCGGCCCGGTGGTGCTGCTCAACGCCGTCAGCCCCGACGAGCTGCCCTGCGTACTACCCGACGACGAGCAGGCGGCCGTCGCCCTCGTCGAGGCCCTGCTCGCGCACGGCCACCGCGACCGCATCGCGTTGATCGGCCGCAACCGCCTCAAGGAGGGCGACCCGGAGGTCTCCATCGCCGCGCCGGCCCGCCTGCGCGGGATCCGCGCCGCCCTCGCCGCGGCCGACGTCGGACTGCTCGCCGAGTGCTTCTGCGCGGAGTGGCTGCCGGAGCACGGGTATGCCGCCATGCGCACCCTGCTGTCCCGCTCGCCCCGGCCGACGGCGGTCGTCTGCATGAACGACCGGCTGGCCTTCGGGGCGTACCAGGCCCTCGGCGAGGCCGGCCTGGCCATCCCCGAGGACATCTCCGTCGTCTCGTTCGACGACGATCCCATCGCCGCCTGGCTGCGCCCCGGCCTCACCACCGCCGCCCTGCCGCACGAGCGGATGGGCCGTCGCGCCGTGGAGCTCGTGCTCGACGGGGGCGACGCCGGGCCGTCGTACGTCCCCATGCCGCTGCGTCGCCGCCGGTCCGTCGCCGCGCCGGCCGCCGGCGTCCCCGCGCCGAGGCGGGCCCCGGCGTAGGCCGGTGAGCGCCGCCACCGCCGGCCGAGGTGGTTGCTAAACCGATTCACTGATAGGTTGCCGGCCATGCTGCGATTGCCGGACCACTGGGTGTGGGACAGCTGGTACGTCCAGGACGACGACGGCCGGTGGCACGTGTTCTTCCTGCGCGCCTCCCGGGCCCTGCACGACCCCGAGCGCCGCCACCACCGGGCGTCGATCGGGCACGCCGTCTCCACCGACCTGCGCTCCTGGACCCTGCTCCCCGACGCGCTCGTGCCCGCCGACGCGCCCGCCTGGGACGACCTGGCCACCTGGACCGGCTGCACCGTCCGCGGCCCCGACGGGCGGTGGCACCTGTTCTACACCGGCGTCGGACGCGCCGAGGGCGGCCTCGTCCAGCGCGTCGGCCTGGCCGTCTCCGACGACCTGACCACCTGGCACCGGCACGGCGACGGCCCCCTCGTGGAGGCCGACCCGACCTGGTACGAGCTGCTCGACCGGGACGCGTGGTACGAGCAGGCCTGGCGCGACCCCTGGGTCTTCGCCGACCCCGACGGCGACGGCTGGCACATGCTCGTCACTGCCCGCGCCAACCGGGGCCCGGCGGGCGGCCGGGGCGTCATCGGGCACGCCACCTCGCCCGACCTGGTCACCTGGACCGTCCGGCCGCCGCTGTCCGCGCCCGCCGGCTTCGGCCACCTGGAGGTGCCGCAGGTCGCCGTCGTCGACGGCCGGCCCCTCCTGCTGTTCTGCACCAACGCCGTCGCGGACCCGCGGCTGCGCGACCACCGGATCTGGGTGGCGGACGCGCCGGGCGTGCGCGGCCCCTGGGACGTGGCCGCCGCGCGCCCCGTCCCGCACCCGCACCTGTACGCGCCCCGCCTGGTCCCCGACGGCGACCGGGGGTGGGCGCTCATCGGCTTCCTCGACCGGGTCGACGGCGCGTTCGTCGGTGAACTCACCGACCCCGTGCCGTTCCGCCTCCCGCAGGCCGACCCGTCGCCCGCCGAGCCGGCCGTCACCGGGCGGTAGCCGTCCCGGCGGGCGGTGACCCGCCGGGACGGCCGGCCCTCAGGAGGCCGCCTGCGCCGGCACGGCGTCGTCCGCGCCGGCCTCGGCGTCGCCGGCCGGGCGGTCGCGGACCATGGTCAGCACCGCCACCGCGAGTAGGACCGTGATCACGGTGCTGATCGCCCCGACGAGGTTGAGGCCGCCGGTGAAGGCGTCCCGGGCGGCGGCCAGCAGCGCAGCGCCCGCGTCGCCGGGCAGCTGCTGCGCCGCGGCGACGGCCGCGGCGAGGGTGTCGCCCGCGGCCGAGCCCTCGGGGGCGGTGAACTGGCTGCGGTAGACGATCGCGCCGACGCTGCCCAGGATGGCGACGCCGAGCGCCATGCCCAGCTCGGTGCTGGTCTCCGACACGGCGGAGGCGGAGCCCGCCTGCTCGGGGGGCGCCGACCCGACGACGATGTCGGTGCCCAACGCGATGAGCGGGCCGCCACCGGCGTAGACGAGCAGGAAGCCGACCACCAGCTGGGTGAGGCCGCCCTGGCTGTCGAGCAGGGCGAGCATCAGGTGCCCGACCGCCGAGACCGCCAGGCCGGCGGCCACCACCCGGGCCGGCGCGATCTTCCCCGCCAGCACCGGCGACAGCATGGACGTGACGATCAACGCGAGCGCCGCCGGCAGCAGCCAGAGCCCGGCCCGCAGCGGCGAGAGCCCGACGACGAGTTGCAGGTACTGCGTCACGAACAGGTACGTCCCGCCGGCGATGAGCATGCTGAACAGCATCGCCACGAGGGCCGTGGCCAGCGGGCGGTTGCGGAACAGCCGCAGGTCGATCAGCGGGCTGGCCAGGGCACGCTGCCGACGGACGAAGAACACCCCGACGACCAGGCCGGCGACGACGGCGAGCAGCGGCAGCGGGCCCGCATCGTCCTTGGCCAGCTCCTTCAGGCCGTAGATGATCGGCAGGATCGCGGCCAGGGACAGCGCCACGCTGGCCAGGTCGAGCCGGCCGGCGTCGGCGTCCCGGTACTCCGGCAGCAGCCGCGGCCCGGCCACCAGCAGCACGGCCATGATCGGCACGTTGAGCAGAAACACCGAGCCCCACCAGAAGTACTCCAGCAGCGCGCCCCCGACGACGGGGCCGAGCGCGACGCCGACGGAGAACATGGTGACCCAGACCGCGATGGCGACGCCCCGCTGGCGCGCGTCCTGGAACATGTTGCTGATCAGCGCGAGGGTGGAGGGCATCAGGGTGGCCCCGGCGACGCCCAGGGCGGCGCGCGAGGCGATCAGCATGGCCGGCGTGTCGGCGTACGCGGCGACCACGGAGGCCACGCCGAACGCGGCGGCGCCGATCAGCAGCAGCCGCCGCCGGCCGATCCGGTCACCGAGGGTCCCCATGGTGACCAGGAACCCGGCGATCATGAAGCCGTAGATGTCGATGATCCACAGCATCTGCGGGGCGCTGGGCAACAGGCTCTCGCTGATGTGCGGCACCGCGAGGTGCAGGACGCTCATGTCGATGGAGAGCAGGAGCGTCGGCAGCGCCAGCACTGCCAGGCCGAGCCATTCCCGGGGGCCCGCCCGGTGCTGCGGTTCGATCGTGGTGCTCAATGTGGATCCTTTCTTGATGTGTCGCCGGACGGGGGAAACAGTGGGTCGTCAGGTGGGTGACCACCGCCTCGGCGACGTATGGCTCGTACAGGTAGAAGTGGCCGCCGGTGAACAACCGGCGGGCGAAGGGCCCCGTCGTCTCCAGCGACCACAGGTGCAGCCGGTCGGCGACGACGATCGGGTCGTCCGCCGCGCCCAACGACAGGATCGGCACGCCGGTGCCGGTGGCCGGCCGCTCGTAGGTCTCCATGGCCTCCAGGTCGGCGCGGATCGCGGCCAGCGCGGGTCGCACGAGGTCCGCCCGGTGCAGCAGGTCGGGGGCGATGCCGCCGATGTCCACGAGGTGTTCCAGCATTTCGGCGTCGGTGCGCCGGTGCCCGTACGGCGGCTCGCTGGGGAAGCAGGGCGGCTGCCGGGCCGACACGACGAGGTGCCGCGGCGGCAGTCCCGCCCGCTCCATCGCCCGGGTCAGCTCGTAGCCGAGCACGCTGCCGAAGCTGTGCCCGACGATCGCGTACGGCAGGGGCTCCCGCTCGGTGAGCGCCCGGGCGAGGCCGTCGACGAGCGGCTCGACCCGCCGCAGCGGCGGCTCGGCGGCGCGCAGGCCCCGGCCGGGCAGCTGGGCGACCAGGAACTCGACCCCGGCGGGGACGACCCGCGTCCAGGACCGGAACGCCGAGGGCCAGCCGCCAGCGTGCGGCAGCGCCACCAGCCGCGCCCACGGGGCGTCCGGCCCGGCTGCGGCGGCCGGTCGTGCGCCGCCGCCCACCTTCAGCAACCAGGGGTTCATCGTCGTCCTCACGCCAGCAGCGGATGGTGGGCTTCGAGGTGGGCGAGCACGCGGTTCTGGTGCGGTCGCAGGCGCTGCCCCGGCAGGTGCTCCAGCGAGTGCAGGAAGGGATCGGGCGGCTCCGGCAGGCCCGCGAGCGCCGACGCGACGGCCAGCACCAGGGTCGGCTGGTACCACGCCGAGTAGCCGCCCTCGTGGGCCAGGACGATCCGCCCGCCGGTCAGCTCGTCGGCGAGGGCGCACATCCGGGCCGTCATGGCGTGGAAGGTCCGGCTGGTGCACATCATCCGGCCCATCGGGTCGTGGCCGCCCGCGTCGAGGCCGGCCGCCACGAGGATCAGCTCCGGGCCGAAGGCGCGGGCCGCCGGCTCGACCAGCCGGGTCAGCGCCGCCAGGTACGCCTCGTGCCCCGAGCCGGCCGGCAGCGGCACGTTGAGGGTGCGCCCCGCCCCGGCGCCCTCCCCCGTCTCGGTGACCAGGCCCGAGGCGGGCGGGAACAGCCCCTCCTGGTGGATCGAGACGTAGAGGACGTCCGGGTCGGTGTAGAAGGTGCGCTGGATCCCGTTGCCGTGGTGCACGTCCCAGTCGAGCACCAGCACCCTGCGTACGCCGTGCCGCTGGGCCGCCCGCGCGGCGATCGCCACGTTGTTGTAGAGACAGAGGGCCATCGCCCGGTCGGGCTCGGCGTGGTGCCCGGGCGGCCGGACGAGGCAGTACGCCCGGTCGTGCCGCCCGTCGAGCACGGCTTCGGTGGCCTGCACGCAGGCGCCCACGGCCACCCGGGCGGCGTGGGCGCTGTGGTGGTTGACGTGCGCGTACACCCCGGCGTCGCCGGCACCGAGCGCGGAGGCCGCCTCGACGCGGTCGACGTGCTCGCGGGTGTGCACGAGCAGCAGGTCGTCGTCGCCGGCCGGCGCGGGGGTGACCTGGGTGTAGTGGTCCAGCACCCCGGCCATCCGCACCAGTCCCTCGGCGCGGCGCAGGTCGGGGTCGACGGCGAACTGGCGCAGGGGTTCGATGCCCGGGCCGACCGGCAGGTAGCCCGACCCCTGGCCGGGGTCGTGCCAGAAGCAGACCTCGTGGCTGTACCAGGCGAGATTCGGCATGTGCGACGTCCTTGGCGCTCGGGTCGGAGGGGTGGTCGGGGCCGCGACGCCGACGGGGGGGGTGTCGACGCCGCGGCCCGCTCGGGGAGGGCGACCGGTTACGCGGCGACGGCCGCCTGGGCCCGGGTCTGTCCGGTCACCTCGGCGACGCGCCGCAGGTAGTGCTCCCGCTCCTCGGCCGGGGTGTGCTTGGTCCGGAACGTGGAGTCGAGCCAGGCGAGGACCTGGTCCACCTCGGCGGGGCCGAGCGGCCGGTCGCCCAGCTCCTTCTCGAACTCGCGGATGCGGGCCGTGGGCGCGAGCACGCCCTCGGCGTAGCCGGACTCGTCCGGGTTGTGGTTGCGGGTGCAGGCGATGGCCTTCAGGACGGCACCGAAGAACGCCCTGCTGTCGATGTCGCTCACTGTGGTCTCCTCTCGACGGGGTTTCTTCCGCCGGCCGCCCGCTGCGGGCGGCCGGCTACACGGGTGGTGTCGCGACCGGAACGCTCCCGGCTGCCCTCAGGCGATGAGCCCGACCCGCCGGCCGGCGTCGGCGAAGACGGCGACGGCGTGGTCGAGGTCGTCGACGGAGTGGCTGAGGTTGACGATGGTCCGCAGGCGCGGCAGCGCCTTGGGCACGGTGGGATAGACGATGGGTTGGACGAAGATGCCCTCGTGCTGGCAGAGCCGGGCCATCTCCTGGGCCTGGCCGGCGCTGGCGCAGATGATCGGCACCACCGGCGTCACGCTGCCGAGGGTGTCGAAGCCGAGGGCGCGCAGCTGCGCGCGGTACCGGTCGGTGCGGGCCCGCAGCTCGCCGGTGAGGTGCGGGGCCGCCTCCATGACCTCGACGGCCGCCCGCGCGGCGGCCACCTGCATCGGGGTGCCGGCGGCGGAGAACATCCAGCCCCGGGCGTTGTTCTTCAGGGCGAAGATCAGGTCGCTGGAGCCCGCCACGTAGCCGCCGGTGCTCGGCACCGTCTTGGACAGGGTGCCCATCTTCACCGCGATCCGGGCCGGGTCGATGCCGAAATGCTCGGTGATGCCCCGGCCGGTGGCGCCCAGCACGCCGAGGCTGTGTGCCTCGTCGACCATCAGCGGGGCGTCGTGGCGCTCGCAGAGCTCCAGGATGCCGGGCAGGTCGGCAACGTCGCCGTCCATGCTGAACACCGCGTCGGTGACGACCAGCTTGCCGGCGTCGCCCGCCCGGCGCAGGGCCCGCTCCAGGTCGGCCAGGTCGTTGTGGGCGTACGTGATGACGGTCGCGCCGGACAGCCGGTAGCCGTCGAGGATGCTCGCGTGGTTGTAGACGTCGCCGATGACCACGTCGCCCGGCCCGACCAGCGCGCCGACCGTCGCCACGTTGGCCATGTAGCCGCTGGTGTAGACGATGGCGTCCTCGGCGCCGACGAACCGCGCGATCGCCAGCTCCAGCTCGCGGTGCAGGTGCAGGGTGCCGGCGAGCAGCCGGACGCCGTGCGCGCCGGTGCCGTGCCGCTCCAGGGCGCGCTGCGCCTGGTGGTTGATGTAGTCGTGGCCGATGAGCCCCAGGTAGCTGTAGGAGGCGAAGTTGAGGAACCACCGGCCGTCGAACTTGATCCAGGCGCCCTTGGACTCCTCGATGACCGGCTCGTAGAAGTAGTCGTCCCGCGCGATGACGAGCCGGTCGTCCACCGACAGCGCGTCGATGCGCCGGTCGAGGAAGGTGCCGTCCGGGCGGTCGGCGAGCCGGCCGGGCAGGGTGCGGCGGGGAACCGCACCGCCGAGAGGGGCGGCGACGCCGGGCGGCCCGGCGGGCCGGGGCGCGGCCGGCGGGGGGCCGGCCGGGGCCGGGCGGTGGCCGGCGGCGGGGGCCGGCGCGGGCCGCCCGTTCGCCGCCGGGGGCCGTCCGTCGACCGCCGCCGGCTCGGCGGTGCGCCCGGCCGGGCGGCGCACGACGGCGTCGCCGTCGCCGTCACGGAACCGGTCCCAGTCCGGGACGAACCGGTGCGCCGCCGGCCCGCCCGACCCGACGGCCGCGGGCGACGCGGCCACCACCGGGGGTACGGCGACCGGCGCGGGCGGCCCGGCGGGGCCGGCCGCCGGGGGCGCGACGGACGACGCGGGCGGTGCGGGTGGTGCGGGCGCCGTCGTGGTGGCGGCACGCGGGAGCCCCTCCAGGTGCCGCAGCAGCGCGCCGACGCCGGGGTGGTCGAAGAAGGTGGCCGGGTCGATCTCGACGCCCGCGCCGGCCAGCGCGGCGGAGACCTCGACCGCCATCATCGAGTCCAGCCCCAGGTCCAGCAGGTTGTCCTCGGGCGACACCTCGGCGACGTGCAGGGTCCGCTTCAGGATCGCCGACAGCTCCGGCCACAGCCGGGTGTCGGGAGAGGTCACAGGGGTCGTCATCTCGTCGTCCTTCGGGGTGTCGACTGCGGACAGGACGTAGTTGCCGGGCGGCAGCCCGAGGGTGTGCCGCAGGAGCGCGACGCCGTCGTCGGCGGGCAGCGCCGGGATGCCGCGCGCCGCCGCCGCGTCGGCGACCTGCTCACCCATGCCGACGGCCCACAGGCCCCAGCCGAGGCTGTACCAGGCCTCCCCCTCGGCCCGGCGGCGGGCGGCGTAGCCGTCGAGGTAGGCGTTGGCGCAGGCGTACGAGCTCTGGCCGAGGTTGCCGTGCGTCGCCGAGATCGAGGAGAACAGCACCACGTACCCGGGGCGTGCCCGCGCGCCGAACGCCGCGTCGAGCGCGTGCACCCCGCCGATCTTCGGGGCGAACACCTCGTCGACGCGCTCGGGCGACAGGCTGCGCGCCAGCGCGTCGCGCAGGACGCCGGCGGCGTGAAAGACGCCGTCGAACGGCTCCGCGTCGGCCAGCGCCGCCGGCAGGTCGCGCACGTCGGCGGCGAGGAGCCGCAGGTCGCAGGCGGCGGCGAGCTTGTCCAGCCGGTCCCGCGCCGGCCCCTGCGTCGGCACCGTCCGGCCCACCAGCGTGAGGTGGGCGCAGCCCGCGCCGGCCAGGGACTCCGCCACGTGCAGGCCGATGCCGCCCAGGCCGCCGGTGATCAGGAACCGGCCGCCGACCGCCCGCCCCGCCCGCTCGCCCGGGGTGGCGTCGACCGCCGGGTGCGCCGGGGCATACCAGGTGCCGTCGCGCCAGGCCAGCTCCGCCTCACCGTGGCGCACCTCGTCGAGCGTCGGCGGGGGCGTGGCACCGCCGAGGCCGAGGTCGACCAGGCGTACGCGGACCTGCGGGTGCTCGATGCGCAGGGTGCGCGCCAGCCCCCACAGCGCGGTCTGCACCGGCTCGACCGGCTCGTCGCCGGTGACCTGGTGGGCGGCGTTGGTGACGATCGTGAGCGCCGGCATCGGCGGCTGCGCGGCGAGCCGCCGGACCAGGGTGAACACGCCCTGGAGGACGGCGGCGGCCTCGTCGGCGTCGCGCACCCCGCGCGGCGCGACGTAGACCACCTCGGCCGGCGGGGTCTGCGCGCGCGCCCGGTCGACGTGCTCGTCGTGCAGGTCCGTCGGGTCGAGCAGCACGGGCCCGTCGTCGGGCGACCCGCCGGACAGCTCGCGCGACACCAGCCAGGTGTGGCCGCCGGTCGGCTCCGGCTCCGGGGTCGGGGTGACCGGCTGCCAGGTGACGGCGGTGACCGACCCGGCGGGGACCGGCCGGTGCCGGGCCGGTGCCCCCGCCGGGCGGTCGGATCCGCCGGCCCGCCCCGGCGCCTTCAGGATGATCCGGTCCAGTTCGAGCAGCACCTCGCCCTGCTGGTTGCAGACGGTGGCCCGCCCGCGCACCGCACCGCCGGACGCGCCCTGCGGGTCGGTGCGCTCGACCAGCGCCAGGACGGTGCCGGTGACCCGCCGCCGGACGGTGACCCGCCCCACGTACCAGGGCAGGCACCCCCCGGCGGTGCCGTCGTCGAGCATCCCGAGGCACTGGAAGACGCTGTCGAGCAGCGCCGGCGGGACGAGGTGCGGGTCGGTCAGCCCCCCGGACGCGCGGAGCAGGGCCAGCATCCGGCCCGGCCCCCGGTGGGCGGCGCGGATGGCGTGGAAGGTCGGGCCGTACTCGATGCCGCTGCCCCGCCGCCAGTCGGCGACGGCGGCCAGCGGCACCTCGTCGACGCAGCCGGCGCGCAGCTGGGCCACGTCCAGGTAGTGCGGGGGCGGCAGCGCGGAGCGGGTGGCCCGGGCGCGGCTGTGCGGCGTCGGGCTGGACGCGCCCGGCTCCCACGAGCCGAGCGCGCACTCCCCGTCGTCGGTCAGCGTCGTCTCGACCTCGACGGTCGTGCCGGGCGGCACCCGCAGCGGCGCGAGGAACGCGACCTGTTCCAGGCTCCAGCTCCCGCCGGGCCGCGCCGCGTCGCAGGCGGTGAGCATGGCGTCGACCTGCGCCGCCGCGGCCAGCACGGGCGTCCCGCCGATCCGGTGGTCGCGCAGCACCGGGTCGTCGGCGGCCAGCGGGGTCCGGTGGGCGATCACAGCCGCAGGTCGAATCTGTCGGTGGCCAGGACCTGGCCGTTGACCTGGATGTCGACGAGGTGCTCGCCGGGGTAGTAGCGCCGGGTGGAGACCTCCCGCACCGGGTGGGACTTCTCCACCGTCCGGCGCTCGCCGGGGGCCAGTTCGAGGGTGGTGAGCTTGAAGACCTTCGGGATGCTCTGGCCGTTCTTGCGCACGTGGTGCACGACGTAGTCGACGGCGACGGTGTGCCGACGGCTGTCGGTGTTCTCGACGTCGAGGCGGATGAGGGTCGACTCGCCGAGGGTCAGCGACCGGGGCGACAGCCGCATCGACGGCACGCGGATGTGCTCGCCGCCGGTGACACCGACGATCGCGAGGGCCTCCTGGTTGCCCTTCTTGACCAGGGTGCGCAGCGCGTGCCGGACGATCCAGGCAGTCTCCGGCGTCGGGCTCTCCTGCTGCCAGCGCAGCGCGGTCGCCAACGCGACGTCGGGCGCGTCCTTGGAGATGTCGTTGAGGTTGTTCGCCACGGACTTGCGGACGTACTCCGACGGGTCGCTGCGCAGCGGTTCGAGGATCTCCAGGACGGGCTGCGGGTCCTTGACGAACATGGTGAGCGTGCGCGCCCAGGGCAGGCGGGGACGGGTGCCCTCGCTGGCCATGCGGCGCACGTTGTGGCTGGGGTCGCGCGCCCAGTCGACCATCCGCTTCATCGTCAGGTCGTAGTGCTGCTCGATGTACGGACGGATGGCGTACTCGGCGGTGTGCCGCTTGGTGATCTCGACGAGGGCGTCGAGGGACACCTCCGGGTGGTCCAGGCCGTACTCCTCGACGAACCGGGCCACCGGCATGAGGTACCAGCTGACGTTGAACATCCCCTCCCCCTCGGCGAGCTCGTCGCCGAGGATCGACACGAGGATGCGCACGCTCTCGGGGTAGTCCTGTGGGAGCCGGCTGCGCAGCCCCTCCGCCAGGACGAGGACGCGGTCCTTCAGCTCCTTTCCGGGGATCCGCCGTTCGACCTCGACGGCGTAGTCCTCGACGTCGAACTCCGGGTGGACCTCGCGGATCTTCCCACCGATGAGGCGGGCGGCGTCACCGTTGAAGTGGCGCTTGAGTCCGTATTCGCCAGTCATTGCATCCGGTCCTTCACGACAGAGATTCCCTCAGCGGGCGGGTAGAGGTGGATCTTAGGTTTGCGTGTTTCCTCCCTCAAGGAAGCGGGACGGCTCGTCGCGACGATTCTCGACTTGTCTCGTCCATTGGGGACCCAGTACGTCCGGCGTTCGAAGGGGTAGGTGGGAATCGTCGTCGTGCGATGCCCCTTACCGGCATGCACCCCCACCCAGTCCACCTCACCCAGACCACGGCTGTAGAACTCCGCCACCGCGGAATGCACCTGCACCTGATCCGAACGCCCCCTGCGCAACGTCGACAACCACACCAACCCCGGATCCGGCAACACCTGCCGACCCAGACCCGTCAACACCGGATGCGCACCAATCTCCCAGAACACCCCACCACCAGCCGCACCCACCAACCCCAACGCCTCACCAAACAACACCGGCCCCCGAATCCCCCCACCCCACAACCCACCATCCGCCACCGACCCCGCATCATGCCACCGACCCGAAATCGACGACGCAAAACCGATCCGCGGCGCCGACACCACCACCCGCGACACCGCCTCCGCAAACGGCCCCACCGCCCCCGCCATCGCCTCCGAATGAAACGCATGACTCACCACCAACCGCTGACACCGCAACCCCGAACCAGCGCAAAACGCATCCACCACATCCACCGGCCCCGACACCGTCACACTCCGCGGCCCATTCCACGCCGCCACCTCCAACCCCGGATAAGCGACCACCGCCGACCCCACCACCTCGGCATCAGCGAACACCGCCGCCATCGCCCCACCCGACCGCTGCCCCTGCATCAACGAACCCCGCGCCACCGCCAACCCCAACACATCTCTCAACCCGAACACACCCGCCGCCCACGCCGCCGACAACTCACCCACCGAATGACCCACCACCAACCCCGGCCGAACCCCCCACGACTCCAACAACCGCACCAACCCCACCTGCACCGCAACAATCCCCACCTGCGCAAACCGCGTCTGCACCAACTCCCCACCACGACCACCGAACAACAACTCCAACAACGGCACCCCCGCCGACGACACCAACTCCGCACACTCATCCAACGCCGCCCGGAACACCGGCTCCACCCCATACAAACCCCGAGCCATCCCCGCATACTGCGAACCCTGACCCGAAAACATGAACACCGACACCGGCGCCGCATTCACCAACCGACCCACCGCACGATCACCCGCCGCCACCGCCGACAACCCCTCCGCCAAACCCACACCATCCACACCCGACACCGCCACCCGGAACCGATGCGACGCCCGACCCACATTCGCCGTGAACCCGAAATCCCCCACACCACTCGTCCCCACACCCGACAACACCCGCGCATAATCACCCGCCAAACGCCGCACACCCTCCACACTCGACGCCGACACCTTCACCACAAACGACTCCTGCGGCACCGGCTCGCGCGGGGCGCCAACCGGCGGCTCCTCCAGGATCACGTGGGCGTTGACCCCACCCATCCCGAACGCCGACACCGCACCCCGCCGCGGCGAACCCGTTGTCCGGGGCCATGCGACGACCTGGTCCGCCACGTAGAACGGCGACTCCTCGAACCGAATGTGATCATTCGGCCGCTGCACATGCAACGTCGGCGGAATCTGCTCCCGATCGAACGCGAGCAGCACCTTCACCACACCAGCCAAACCAGCAGCCGGCTCCAAATGACCGATGTTCGACTTCACCGAACCAATCGCACAGAACTGCGTCCGCGACGTGAACTCCCGCCACGCCCGCGTCAAACCCTCCACCTCAATCGGATCACCCAACGACGTACCCGTCCCATGCGCCTCCACCAGACCGATCCCGTCCGGACCCACCCCCGCATCCCGCAACGCCGCCACGATCACGTCGCGTTGCCCGGCGGGGCTCGGGGCGGAGTAGCGGGTGGTCCGGCCGCCGTGGTTGACCGCCGCGCCCTTGATCAGGCCCCGGATCCGGTCGGCGTCCCGCTCGGCGTCGGCGCGGCGGCGCAGCACGACCGCGACCGCGCCCTCGCCGGGCACGAAGCCGTCGGCGTCGACGTCGAACGCGCGGCACCGGAAGGTGGGCGACAGGGCCCGCAGGTCCTGCATGGAGCGGAAGTACTCGGGGCTGATCGCGGCGTGCACGCCGCCGATGACCGCCGTGTCGATGTCGCCGGCCCGCAGGTGCTGCAGCGCCGTGTGCAGGGCCACCAGCGACGACGAGCACAGCGTGTTGACCACGACGCTGGGCCCGTGCCAGTCCATCAGGTACGATAGCCGGTTCGGGATCATCGCCTCCAGGCCGAGGCCACGCCCGTCGGGCACCCCGTGCCGGGACCGCTCCTCGTGGTAGTGGTCGTGGCTGTAGGCGATCCACAGGCCGATCCGGTTCTCCCGGTCGCCCTGCCCCATCCGGCCGGCGTCCTCCAATGCCTCCCAGATGGTCTCGTACACGATGCGGGCCTGCGGGTCGATCAGCGGCGCCTCCCGGGCGGAGATCCGGAACGGCACGGGGTCGAACTCGTCGACCCGGTCCAGGAAGGACGCCTGCGGGACGGGGCCCTCCTCGGCGCGCTGCCAGCGGCCGTCGGGCAGGACGCGGACGGTGTCGCGCCCCTCGGCCAGCAGGGACCAGTACCCGTCGAGGTCGTCGGCGGTGGGCACCCGGATCGCGGCGCCGACGACGGCGATGTCGCGCCCGGTGTCCGTACGCTCGGCGGCCTGCGCATGGTCGACGGCCTGGGGCGGGGTGGTGACCGGCGGCGGTCCGGCGGTCACGGCCGGCGGCGTCGCCGCGACCGGCTCGGGGGCCTCGACCGACCGGGGGGCATCGGCCGACCCGAGGGGCGGGGCGCTGGCGGCGGCCGGGGGCGGGGCGACGGGTGGCTCCGGGGTCGGATCGGGGGCGGTCGCCGGGCCCGCCGGCGGTGCCGCCAGCGAGGCGACGAAGTCGGGGGCCTCGTCGACGAGGTGCTGGGCGAAGCTGCGGGGCGTCGGATACTCGAAGAAGACGGTCGGATAGAGCGACAGGCCGTGTTCCCGGGACAGCCGGTCGCTCAGCCCGACCAGGCCGACGGAGTCGAAGCCGGCCGAGAGGAACTCGGTGTCGGCGTGCTCGGCGTCCGTGCCGGACAGGGCCAGGAACCAGGCGAGCGCCCGCGCGACGGGCGACGCCGACGCGACACCGCCGGGAAGCCCCGCCCGCTGCGGCACCGGGGGCGGTGCGGGGGCGGCGGCCGGAGCGACCGGTGTGGTCGGGGCCGCGGTGGGCTGCGCGGCCTCGGCCGGAGTGGGCCGCCCGGCCGGGACGGCCGGCGCCGGGGGTGCCGGAGGCCGGGCCGCCGCGACCGGGGCCGGGGCGGGCGCGACGGCGGTCGGGGCCGGGCGGGGCGCGGCGGGGGCCGGTGGCTGGTCGCTGAACGCGAGCACGGGCACCCGCTTCGACGAGATGTCGCCGAAGGTCAGCAGGGGCACGCCCCGCGCGTCGAGGACGACCTGGGTGACCCGGCACGCCTCCTCGTTCCAGAACGACACCTCGGTGCGGACGTAGGCGGCGTCGTCGAGCGGGCCGTGCACGCTCACCCGGTCCGCCGACAGCGGGATGAACGCGGACGCGTGCTCGGTGCCGAAGACGGGGTTGTCCGGGTCGATGGCGGCGATGGTGACGCTGTCCAGCAGGCCCGGGAAGAGCTGGACGTCCGGCGGGTTCAGCCCGCGCTGCCGGCCGCCCTCGATGCGGGCGAGCGTGCCCCCGCCCGCGAGGCCGGCCACCCAGGAGATGTTGCGGTAGTAGCGGCCGTGGTGGTAGCCGATGCGGCGCAGCCACCGGTAGACCGTGGAGCCGGCGTGCAGCCGCGAGCAGGCGGCGAGCAGCTCCGGCAGCGGCTCGGTGGCCGGGGCCGGGTCGGGCTGCGGGGCGTACCGGCCGGTGACGAAGGGCGTGCCGTCGGCGTCGGCGACGGTGAACCGGCCCTGCCCGTCGACCCGGCACTGCACGCGGTGCGCGCCGGTGGGGATCAGCGGCCGGTGGAACAGCACGTCCCGCACCCCGTGGAACGCGTCGCCGCGCAGCTGCGCGCCCTGGCGCAGGAAGTCGAACCAGGCGACGCCGGGCAGCATGATCCGGCGGTACACGGAGTGCTGGGCGATGGGCGTCTCGCCCGCCCCGAAGACCCGGGAGAAGGCGTACCCGGCCGGGCCCTCGTCGGCGTCCAGGGTGGTCGGGCCGCCGGGCTCGGCGGAGCGCAGGGGCTCCCGCAGGTCCAGCGCGGGCCCCCGGGCCTGTGCGGCGGGCAGCAGCCGCTTGCGCCACCCGGCCGGCCCCTGGAACGTGGCCCAGTCGACGTCCGCGCCGGCCTCGTACAGTTCCGCCGCGACGGTGGCGAGCAGCGCGGCGACGCCGCGCTCGTCGGTGACGTCGGCCAGGCGGGCGCACAGCTCCGGGCCGGCGTCGCAGTCGGAGTCGGCGGTGCCGGCCGCCGGGTCGTCGGCGGTCGCGGCCGGGCCGGTCAGGACCGCGCTCAGCGCCTGCTCCAGCGTGGTACGCCCGTGCGCGAAGTCGGCGATCGGCGCCCAGCCGGGCGGCAGGTCCACCGCCTGCTCGGGTACGCCGGTGTCGCGCAGCGCCACGGCCAGCACGACCCCGGCGCAGATCCGCAGCAGCGGGCCGGAGAACGTCGTCACGGGGCTGCCGACGGCGGCCTCGAACCGGCCGACGATCTCCCGTACCGCCGGCACGGACCCGGTGAGCGCGAGCAGCCAGGCCGGCGGGGCCGGCGCGGCGGCCGGACGCACGGTGACGGCGGGCCGCCGCCGGCGGGTCTCGCCGAGCGGGGCGTCGGCGGCGAGCAGGCGGGCCCGCAGGGCGGCGGCGAGGCTGGCGGCGTCGGTGCCGGCGACGGCGCACCGCACGGCGCGGTGGGGGCGTCCGAGCCGGGCGGTGGCCAGCACGTCGGGGAGGTCGTCGGCGGTCGTCGGCAGGAACTCCAGCCACTGCGCGGCCAGCTCGCGCAGGCCGTCCGGGCTGTCGGCGGACAGGGGCAGCACCTCGGCGGCGCGCCCGGCACCGGCCGGGGCGGCGGGCGCGCCGGCCGCCTCGGCGACGACGTGCGCGTTGGTGCCGCCGAAGCCGAACCCGCTCACCGCGGCCCGGCGGGTCGGTGCCGCCGGCCAGGGCTCGGCGCGCGGCGGCAGGTGGAAGGGGCTGGCGTCCAGCCGCAGGCGCGGGTTGACGGCGGGCACCGGCACGCCGGGCACCACCCCGTCCCGCAGGCAGAGGACGATCTTGGCGAGCCCGGCCAGGCCGGACGCCGAGTGCAGGTGCCCGATGCGCCGCTTCAGGGAGCCCAGCGCGACGCTGCCCCGGGCGACGCCGTGCCGGCCGAACACCTCGGTGAGTGCCCGCACCTCGATGGGGTCGCCGATGGCGGTGCCGGTGCCGTGGGTCTCGACGTACTGGACGGTCGCGGGGTCGACCCGGTCGTAGACGCGGGTGAGCAGCTCGACCTGGGCCTCCAGGTTGGGGGTGGTCACCCCCATGGTGCGGCCGTCGTTGTTGACGCCGGTGCCGGTGATCGCCCCGAGGATCACGTCGCCGTCGGCGACGGCCGCCGCCATCGGCTTGAGCACCAGGGCGACGGCGCCCTCCCCGGGGACGTACCCGTTGGCCTTCTCGTCGAAGGTCTGGCACAGCCCGTCCGGGGAGAGCGCGCCCGTGCGGGAGAGCAGCACGAACGTCAGCGGGTCGACCAGCAGGTCCACCGCGCCGACCACGGCGATCTCGCAGCTGCCGGCGGCGAGGCTCTGGCAGGCCAGCCAGACCGCCGTCAGCGACGACGAGCAGGCGGTGTCGACGACGAGGCTGGGCCCGGCGAGGTCGAGCCGGTCGGACAGCCACGCCGCGACGAAGTTCTGCGAGCGGCCCCAGAGGGCGGCCGGGACCGGCGGGCCGGCAACCGGGACACCGGCACGGCCGGCGGGGGCGACGCCGCGGCCGTGGTCGAAGCCGTAGGAGTTCATCCGGGCGCCGACGAAGACGCCCGCGTCGAGCCGCCGCCGGGCGGCCAGGTATCCGGCGTCCTCCAGGGCGCGGGCCCCGACCTCCAGCATGACCCGCTGCTGCGGGTCGAGCAGGACGGCGTCGGCGGCGGTGAGCCCGAACGCCTCGTGGTCGAAGGAGAACGGGTCCTGCAGGAACGCTCCCCGGTGGTGGGTGCCCTGGTGGTCGCCGTCGCCGAGGTAGAGGTCGCGGGCCCAGCGGCTGGGCGGGACCTCGTCGACCTCGACCGAGTCGTGGGTCAGCATCCACCGCAGGTCGGTCACGTCCTCGGCGCCGGGAAGCCGTACGGCCATGCCGATCACCGCGATCCGATTGTCCGTCATGGTCGCGTCGCTCCTTCCGTCCCGCTCGGTGGGCATGTCAGTGGCCCTGCTGCTGGCCGTGGACGAGCAGGGGCCGCAGCAGCGCGCCGAGGTCCGGGGCCGGCGCGGCGGGTTGCCCGCCCGCGTCGGGTGCCGGCGGCGGCGCGTCGGGCGTGCCGGGCCCGGCCGCCTCCTGGGGTGCGGCGGGCGGCGCGCCGGCGGGGCCGGGCAGCCGGGCCGCGAGGTCGGCCATGGTGCGGGCCCGCATCACCAGGGACGGGTCGACGGTGATCCCGCCGAGCCGTTCGATGGCGTTGGTCAGGTCCACGATGACCAGCGAGTCCAGGCCCAGGTCCGGCAGGGGGCAGTCGCCCGGGTCCTCGCCGAGCACGTCGACGAAGGCGTCGCGCACCAGCGTGTACGCGAGGCCGGCTGCGGCGGCCGGCGCGGGCGCGGGCTCCGCAGCGGGTCGCGTGGCCGGCGTTGACCGTGGTGCCGCCGGGGCCGTGGCAGCCGACGCCGTCGGGGCTGTCCTGGCCGGGGCCGTCGTGGGCGGTGCCGTCGTGGGCGCGGGTGGCGGCACGCTGTCGGGCGCGGCCGTGCCGGGGAACACGACTCCCCCGCCGGTGCGCAGGTGCGCGGTGAATCCGGTCAGCGCCTGGTCGAGGGTGATCGAGTGCCCGGCGGCGACGGAGTCGTCGGCCTCCATGCCGATGCCGACCCAGTTCGGCCAGGCGTGTGCGGTCACCGTCGTGCCGTCGTCGCCGGACTGCTCGGCCAGCGCCAACTGGTAGGCGTTGGCCAGGGCGTAGTCCACCAGCCCCCGGCCGGCGTGCGGCAGCGCGCCGGCGATCGAGGAGACCAGGGCGACGTGGCCCGCGCCCTGCGCGCGGGCCAGTCGCACCACGTTGCGGGAGCCGGCGACCTTCGGCGCGGTCACCCGGGCCGCCTCCGACCAGGGCCGGCGGCGCAGCGACCCGAACGGGTTGACCCCGCCGGAGCAGTGCACCACGCCGAGCAGCCGGCCCCAGCGGCGGCCGAAGGACGCGGCGGCGTCGGTCAGGGCGGCGGCGTCGGCGACGTCGCATCGCAGGTAGTCGACCTCGGCGTGCAGCCGCATCTGCGCCAGGAACTCCTCGGCACCGGGGTCCGCCGGCGACCGGCCGACGATGCCGACATTCCGCGCGCCGCCGCGCACCAGGTGCGCGACCAGCCGCCGGCCGATCGCGCCGAGGCCGCCGGTGACGAGGTGGTACCCGTCGCCGTCCAGCGGGGTGGCCGGGCCGGGTGCGGCCGGGACCTGCTCCGGGGCGTACCGGATCCCCCGCCGGTAGGCGACGGCGGTGTTGACGCCGGGGCGCAGCGCGGTGAACTCGGCGGCGATCTGCCGGGCGCGGGTCTCGGCCGGGTCGCCCGCGTCGAGGTCGAGGGCCGCGACGGCGAACCGGTGCTCGGCGGCGGCGGCCCGGACGGTGAACGCCCGCGCGGCGGCCTCCGGGTCCAGCAGGGCCCGGTCGGCCTCGTCGACCGGGGCCGAGCGGTGCTCGACCCAGACCACCTTCGCCTGCGGCGGGAGGGCCGCCGTGACCTCGCGGAGCTGCTCCCAGAAGCCGCGCAGGTCCGGCTCGGTGGCGGCGGACGCGGGGGCGGCGGCGACCACGACGAGGGCGCGGGCGGGCGCCCCGGGGGCGGCGATGTCGGCGCCCTGGGCGGACAGCGCGGCGGAGACGACGCCCTCGGTGGCCCGGTCGGCGGCGACCACCCGGACGGTCACGCCGTACGCCGACCCGCCGGTGAGGGGCGCGGTGGCCCGCCACCGCGTGCACAGCGCCTCGGGCGCGGCGGCGGCTGCGGGCGCGGCGGGCGCGGCGGCGGCGGCGGGCGCGGCGGGCGACGCCGCCGGGGCGGACTGCGGCACGGTGGGCGGCGGGGCCGCCGCCGTCGCCTCGGCGCTGCGGGTGTGCCAGTAGCGGCCCCGGGCGAACGGGTAGGTGGGCAGCGCGACGATGCGGGAGCCCGGGGCGGACAGCGCCGCCCAGTCGATGCCGGGGCGACCGCGCCGGGCCAGGTCGGCCAGCGCCTCGTGCCAGGCGTCCGGCGGTCCGTCCGGGGCGGCCGGCGGCGCGTCGGCGGCCAGGGCGGCGTCGACGCGGGCCACCGGGAGCCGGCCGTCGGCGACGGCCCGGAGCTGCTCGGCGAGGGCCGGGCCGGTGGGGCCGGTGACCGCGCTCTGGTAGTCGAGCAAGGAGCGGCCGACGTTCGCGGTGTGGCAGAGGTCGGCGGTCCGCCGGTCGTCGTCGGAGGCGGCGAACACCTCGGCGTACGCGGCGGCGAGCTGGCGCACCGCGTCCTCGCTGGCGGCGGAGACCCGGACCAGGTGCGGACGCGGCGGAAGTGGCCCGCGCGGGGCGGCGACGGGCGGCTCCTCCAGGATGACGTGGGCGTTCACCCCACCCATCCCGAACGCCGACACCGCACCCCGCCGCGGCACACCCGCCACCCGAGGCCATGCGACGACCTGGTCGGCCACGAAGAACGGCGACTCCTCGAACCGGATGTGATCATTCGGCCGCTGCACGTGCAACGTCGGCGGAATCTGCTCCCGATCGAACGCGAGCAGCACCTTCACCACACCAGCCAGACCAGCAGCCGGCTCCAGATGACCGATGTTCGACTTCACCGAACCGATCGCACAGAACTGCGTCCGCGACGTGAACTCCCGCCACGCCCGCGTCAAACCCTCCACCTCAATCGGATCACCCAAACTCGTACCGGTGCCATGCGCCTCCACCAGACCGATCCCCTCCGGACCGACCCCGGCGTCCCGCAACGCCGCCACGATCACGTCGCGCTGGGCGGCACTGCTCGGCACGGTCAACCCGCTCGTGCGACCACCGTGGTTCACCGCCGTTCCCCGGATCACCCCACGGATCCGATCCCCGTCGCGCACCGCGTCGGCTAGGGGCTTGACCACCACCGTGACCACACCCTCACCCGGCACGAACCCGTCCGCCGACGCGTCGAACGCCCGCGACGTACCCGTCGGGGACAGGGCGCGCAGGTTGCGCATCGCGGTGTAGTGCAGGGGGGACATCGCGAGGCGTACGCCGGCGACGATGGCCTGGTCGCACTCGCCGCTGCGGATGCTGCGCACCGCCGTGTGCAACGCCACCAACGACGACGAACACAACGTATCGATCGTCATGCTCGGACCCGACAGATCCAGGAAATAACTCACCCGATTGGCCAGGAAGGCGTTGTGGTTGCCGAGGCCGGCGGCGGCGTCCAGCTCCGGCGGGATGTTGTAGTCCTTGTAGTGCTGGTAGCTGGCGCCGACGAAGACGCCGGTCGAGGAGGGCGTGGACAGCGGGGCGATCCCGGCGGACTCCAGCGCCTCCCAGGCGGTGCGCAGCAGCCAGCGGACCTGCGGGTCGAGCACCTCCGCCTGCTTGGCGAAGAAGTCGAAGAACCGGGCGTCGAACTCGTCGATCTGCGCGAGGAAGCCGCCCACCGGGGCGCCGTCGGGGTCGCCGTCGGCAGGCCAGCGGAACGCGGGCGCCGGGCCGACGCCGCTGCCCCCGCCCGCGAGCAGGGACCAGAAGCCCTCGGGGTCCGTGGCGCCGGGCAGTGCACAGGCGACGCCGATGATCGCCATGTCGTGGGCGTCGCCGCCGGTCGCCGCGTCCGAGCCGGTGGGGGCGGCGTCGGGGGTGGACGGAGCGTCGGGGGCCGGCGGCGCAGGGGGCTCGTCGGGCAGGAGGGACGCCACCACGGCGGTGAGGGCCCGGCAGTCGCGCGCCTGGAGCACGTCGACCGGGCTGAGCGTCGCCCCCAGCCGGTCCTGCACCTCGGCGGCGACCATGGTGGCCAGCATGGAGTCGATGCCGGCGGCGGCGAGGGGGCTCGTCGCGCTGACCTGCGGGTCCCGCAGCACCGCGCGGACCAGGTCGACCACCGTCTCCTCCGGCAGGCGGGGGCCGTCGTGGGGGCGGGACGGCGGCGGGTCGGCGGCGGTCCCACCGGCCGGCGGGACCCGGTCGGGCGCGGGGGTGCCGGCCGGCGGGGTCACCCGGCCCGGGTCGGGCGCGCCCGCCGCGACGGGCCGGTAGACCACGTCGTCGAGGAGGACCAGGGCGCGGCCGTCGGCGTCCAGGAGGGTGGCGCTGGCGCGTCGGCTGCCGTCGGCGTCCTGCCCGGCGAGGCGCAGGTGGACGTGTCGGGTGCCGGCCGGGTCGCCCCAGCGCACCGCCCGGCCGATCGAGACCGGCAGGTAGGTGAGCGTGGACGCGGCCGGGTCGGCCAGGGTCAGCACCGCCATGGTCTGCAACGCCGCGTCGAGGGCGGCCACCGCCCGGACGCCCGGGTCCGCGTCGGCGAGGTCGACCTGGGTGAGTACGCCGGTGGTGCCGTACGCGACGTGGCCGACGACGCGCAGCGGGGCGCCGAAGTCGACGTGCTTGGCGGCGAACCACGCGTACAGGCCGGCGGGGTCGAGCGTGCGCGGGTAGCCGGCGCGCAGGGCGTCCAGCGCCACCGGCTCCGGGGCGGGGTCGGACAGGTCGGCCGCGCCCACGGTGAGGTGGCCGACGGGCCGCCCGCCGTAGGAGAAGGTGGTCGTGTCGCCGGAGGGGTCGCTGGTGAGCCGGTGCCGGCCGGTGCCCCGCGCGGTGAACGCGAGCCGGTGCAGGACGGCGGCGCGGGCGAAGCCGCTGGCGACGAGGAACGCGGCCGGCAGCGTCTCCTCGCCGAAGACGCGGTGCGCGCCCAGCAGCCGGTCCAGGACGCGGTCGTCGGGCGCGGCGAGGCGGGGCGGGCCGGCGGGGCCCGGCTGGGCAGGGTCGGCGAGGTCGCGGAAGGGGTAGGGCGGCAGCGGCACCCGGCGCAGCCCGCTGCCGGTGTGGAGCCGCCGCCAGTCGACGTCGCGCCCGGCGACGTACAGGTGGGCAAGGGCGGCGAGCAGCGTGCCGTCGGGCGTGCGCAGCTCTGCGGCGATCCGCTCGGCGGTCAGCGGCACGTACGCGGCGAGCCGGGCGGCGAGGTCCGGGCCGCAGGGCGCCGGGTCGCCGGCGAGGACGGTCGCGCCGCGCAGGACCGTCGCCGACGGGTCCGGCCCGGCGCGCAGGGCCTGGCGCAGGCCCGCGCCCAACTCGTCGGCGGTCGCACCGAGCACGGCGATCCGGTGCGGCAGGTGACTGCGCCCGACCGCCGCGGAGAAGCACAGCGCGGCGGCGTCGACCGACCGGTCCCGCCCGATCAGCCGCTCCACGTCGGCGATGCGTCGGGCGAGCAGGGCTGGGGTGTGCGCCGAGAGGACGAGCAGGTGCTCGCCGGCGGGCTCGTCGGGGCGGGCGGCGGCAGCGGTGGGGCTCGGGGCGTACTCCTCGACGACGACGTGGGCGTTGGTGCCGCCCATGCCGAAGGCGCTGATGCCGGCCCTGCGGGGCCCGGCGGAGCGCCATGGCCGGGGCTCGGTCGGGATGACCAGCCGGCCGGCGGGCAGGGCGATGTGCGTGCCGAGCGTCTCGAACCCGGCCAGGGGCGGGATCTCGCCGTGCCGCAGGCAGAGCAGGACCTTCACCAGGCCGGCCAGGCCGCTGGCCGGTTCGAGGTGGCCGATGTTGGCCTTGACGGAGCCGACGTGCACCGGCTCGGGCCGGTCGCCGTCGAAGACCTCGGCCAGGGCGGCGATCTCGATCGGGTCACCCAGCCGGGTCGCGGTGCCGTGGGTCTCGACCAGGGAGATGTCGGCCGGGGCGAGGCCGGCGTCGGCCAGCGCGGCCCGGATGACGGCGACCTGCGCCTCGCTGCGCGGCACCGGCAGGGCGCTGCCCCGGCCGCCGTGGTTGACCGCCGCGCCCCGGATCACCGCGTGGATCCGGTCGCCGTCGCGTTCGGCGTCGTCGAGCCGCTTGAGCATGACCGCGACCGCGCCCTCGCCGGGCACGAACCCGTCGGCCCGGTCGTCGAACGGCCGGGGGCGGGTGGGCGAGAGCGCGCCGAGCTGGCTGAGGCTGCGGTAGTACCAGGGGGTCAGGCCGACGTGGCAGGCCGCGACGATGGCCGCGCCGCACTGCCCGGTGCGCAGGCTCACCACCGCCTGCTGCAGGGCGACGAGGGAGGACGAGCAGAGCGTGTCGACGGTCTGCGAGGGACCGGTCAGGTCCAGCGCGTAGGAGATGCGGTTGGCCAGGACGGCGTTCATCGAGCCGAGGGCGGTGTGCGGGCCGACGGCGTCGAGGCCGTTGGCGTCGCGGTGGTGGGTGTAGGTGGCGCCGACGAAGACGCCGACGTCCCGCCGTCCGGCGCAGCCGCTGTCGTCGACGACGGACCAGGCGTGCTCCAGCAGCAGCTTCTGCTGCGGGTCCATCTCCTGCGCCTCGCGCACGGCGATGCCGAAGAACCTCGGGTCGAGGCGGTCGATCCCGGTGACGAACGCGCCGGTGCGGCAGTAGGTGCCGGTCATGTCGGGGCCGCGCCGCTGGAAGTGCTCGTCGATGTTCCACCGGTGGGCCGGGATCTCGGTGAAGGCGTCGGCGCCGGAGCGGAGCATCGGCCACAGGTCGGTGAGGTCGCGGGCGCCGGGCAGGTCGCCGGAGACGGCCACCACCGCGATGTCGCCGCCGCGCGGGGCGGGCCGGGCGGCCGGCTCGGGGGCGGGCGCGGACACCGGTGCGGGCGCGGGGTCCGGCTCGGACGTGGGGGTGGCCGGCGCGGGGGTGGTCGCCTCGGGCATGGCGACGACCGGCGCGGGCGTCGGGGCGGCCGGGGCGGCGGCCGGCGGTTCGGCGGAGGCGGGGGCCGGCTCGGGGGCGGCGGGAGGGCCGGCCGCGTACCGGGTGGCGAGCGCGGCGGCCAGCTCGGCGAAGTCGCCGTACTCGAGGAAGAGGGTCGCCGGGAGGGTGACCCGCCAGCGGCGGGACAGCTCCTCGGCCAGCTCGACGCTCATGATCGAGTTGATGCCGTAGTCGGTCAGCGGCGCCGTCCGGTCGAAGCCGTCGATGCCGAGCCGTTCGGCGAGGAACTCGGCGAGCCCGTCCTCGGTGCGCCCGGCGTCGACGTCGCCGGCCGGGGACGGGCCGCTCGCTGCGGCGGCGGGCGCGGTGGCCGGCGGGACCGGTGCCGGCGACGCGGCCGGTGTACTGGCCGGTGTCGTGCCCGTCGCCGGCGCGGCCGGGGCACCGGCCGGGGCGTCGGGGTGGGCGATGACGACCTGCCGGACGTCGTCGCGCAGCACGGTCATCAGGGCGTCGAGCGCCTCGACGGTGCCCAGCGGCCGGACGCCACGACGGCGCAGCTGCTCGGCCACGGCGGTGCCCATGCCCACCTCGCCCCACAGTCCCCAGTCGACGCTGGTCCAGGGCGCGCCCCGCGCGTGCGCGTACGCGTCGAGGTAGGTGTTGGCGGCGGCGTACCCGCCCTGGCCGAGGTTGCCGAACGTCCCGGAGACCGAGGCGAACAGCACGGCGAAGTCCAGGTCGGTGCCGGCGACGGCGGCGGCCAACTCGTGCAGCCCGTCGACCTTGGGGCGCAGCACCTGCGCCACGTCCTCTGCGGTGGTGCCGCGCAGCAGGCCGTCACGGAGGGCACCGGCGGCGTGCACGACGCCGTGCAGGTCGCCGAAGCGCTGCCGGATCTCCGCCACCACGCCTGTCAGCGCGCCGGGCGCGGCGACGTCGGCGGCGAACGAGGCGATGCGGCAGCCGTACGACTCGATCCCGGCCAGGGCGTCGGCGTCGGCTCCGGTCCCGCCGGAGCGGCTGACCAGGGCGACCAGGCCGGCACCGTCGCCAGCGAGGCGGCGGGCGACGGCGAGGCCCAGGCCGCCGTGCCCGCCGAGGATCAGGTACCGGCCGTCGCGCCGCACCGGCGGCCGGCCGCTGTCGGACGCGCGCAGCGGGACGCGGACCGGTTCGTGCCGCACGCCGGCGCGGTAGCCGACCTCGACCGGACCGTCGCCGCCCAGCTCGGCCACGAGCGCGTCGGCCGAGGCGGGGTCGAGGTCGACGAGGCGGGGCCGCAGCCCCGGGTACTCGATGGCGGCGGTGCGGACCAGCCCCCACAGGGCGGCCCGCGCCGGCTCGGGGGCGTCCCCGGCGGCCACCGGCTGGGCCCGTTCGGTGGCGACGAGGAAGCGGCCCGAGCGCTGCCGCTGGCCGAGGGTCTTCAGGGCGGCGAGGCAGGCGTACAGGCCGGCGGCCAGCTCGGCCTGGTCCGGCCGGGCGGGACCGGTGTTCCACAGGTGCACGACGCCCTCGACGGGCGCGCCGATCTCCTCCCAGAGCCGTTGGAACGCGGCCTCGTCGGGCCGGGGCATGACCCGCCGGTCGGCCCCGGTCGCCGGGGCCGGCCCCTCGGGCAGCACCTCGACGACGCGGGCCCCGTCGGCGCGCAGCGCCCGCACCGTGGCCGCCCCCGCGGCGTCGGGGCCGCCGTCGTGCAGGACCACCCAGGTGCCGGTCGCCGGGCGGCGCGGCGCGGGGGCGTCGGCGGGGGTCCACTCGATGCGGGTGAGCAGCCCGGGAGCCGCGGCGGACCGGTGCGCCGGCAGCCGGCGCATGCGTACCCCGGTCAGCTCGGCGACGACCTGGCCGGCGGGGTCCAGCAGCACGGCGTCCGCGACGGACCAGGCGTCCTGCACGGCGGTGCGGCGCACCCGCACGGTCACCCCGGTGGTGAGGGCGGACAGGTTCGCGTACAGGGCGAGCCGCGCGACGCCGATGGGCAGCATCGGGCCGGGCGCGTCGCCGTCGGCGAGATCCTGCAGGGCGCAGCTGACCACCTGGAAGACGCCGTCGACGAGCAGGGGGTGGGAGTACCAGGGCACCGGCTGGGCCACCGTGGCGAGGCTCGCCTCGGCGGTGCCGTCGCCGACGGAGAGCCGGCGTACGGTGTGGAAGTCCGGCCCGTACGTCAGGCCGGCCTCGGCCCAGCCGCGGTAGATCCGCTCGGGCGGGACCGGCACCGGGCAGGTCACCTCCCACGCGGCCGGCGGTCGGGCGTCGGCCGGCAGCGGTCCGCCGGTGCCGGTCGAGACGGCCTTGCGGCCGTCGGGGGTGACCGCGCTCAGCTCGAAGCGGGTCCGCTCGGCGAAGGTCACGTCGAGTCGGCCGGTGACCCGCTCGTCGTCGGCGACGGTGAACGGCCGGACGAAGGCGACGTCGACGAGTTCGAGCGGGGCGAACGCCCGGCGCTGGGCGACCCCGAGCAGGGCCATCTCCAGTTGTACGGACGCGGGCAGGATGCCGAAGCCGGAGGAGCGGTGCTGGGCGATGAACGGCTCGTGCCCCGCGAAGGTCTTCTCGTAGGTCTCAACCCGGTACGTCACGTTCCCTCGCTCAGTGCTCGTAGTGACGGTCGAACAGCGGATGGCCGGCGGCCTCGTCACCTGCGGTGGGTACGGAAACCTGTGCTTCGGGGCGGCGGCGGTGCGCGGGGGCGGTCTCGTGGACGCGGGGCGCGCTCAACTCGCGGCGTTCGAAGGGGTAGGTGGGAATCGTCGTCGTGCGATGCCCCTTACCGGCATGCACCCCCACCCAGTCCACCTCACCCAGACCACGGCTGTAGAACTCCGCCACCGCGGAATGCACCTGCACCTGATCCGAACGGTCCCGACGCAACGTCGACAACCACACCAACCCCGGATCCGGCAACACCTGCCGACCCAGACCCGTCAACACCGGATGCGCACCGATCTCCCAGAACACCCCACCACCAGCCGCACCCACCAACCCCAACGCCTCACCAAACAACACCGGCCCCCGAATCCCCCCACCCCACAACCCACCATCCGCCACCGACCCCGCATCATGCCACCGACCCGAAATCGACGACGCAAAACCGATCCGCGGCGCCGACACCACCACCCGCGACACCGCCTCCGCAAACGGCCCCACCGCCCCCGCCATCGCCTCCGAATGAAACGCATGACTCACCACCAACCGCTGACACCGCAACCCCGAACCGGCGCAGAACGCATCCACCACATCCACCGGCCCCGACACCGTCACACTCCGCGGCCCATTCCACGCCGCCACCTCCAACCCCGGATAAGCGACCACCGCCGACCCCACATCACCGGCATCAGCGAACACCGCCGCCATCGCCCCACCCGACGGCTGCCCCTGCATCAACGAACCCCGCGCCACCGCCAACCCCAACACGTCTCTCAACCCGAACACACCCGCCGCCCACGCCGCCGACAACTCACCCACCGAATGACCCACCACCAACCCCGGCCGAACCCCCCACGACTCCAACAACCGCACCAACCCCACCTGCACCGCAACAATCCCCACCTGCGCAAACCGCGTCTGCACCAACTCCCCACCCCGACCACCGAACAACAACTCCAACAACGGCACCCCCGCCGACGACACCAACTCCGCACACTCGTCCAACGCCGCCCGGAACACCGGCTCCACCCCATACAAACCCCGAGCCATCCCCGCATACTGCGAACCCTGACCCGAAAACATGAACACCGACACCGGCGCCGCATTCACCAACCGACCCACCGACCGAGACCCATCCGCCACCGCCGACAACCCCTCCGCCACACCCGCACCATCCACACCCGACACCGCCACCCGGAACCGATGCGACGCCCGACCCACATTCGCCGTGAACCCGAAATCCCCCACACCACTCGTCTCCACACCCGACAACACCCGCGCATAATCACCCGCCAAACGCCGCACACCCTCCACACTCGACGCCGACACCTTCACCACAAACGACTCCTGCGACACCGGCTCGCGCGGGGCGACAACCGGCGGCTCTTCCAGGATGACGTGGGCGTTCACCCCACCCATCCCGAACGCCGACACCGCACCCCGCCGCGGCGAACCCGTTGTCCGGGGCCATGCGACGACCTGATCCGCCACGTAGAACGGCGACTCCTCGAACCGGATGTGATCATTCGGCCGCTGCACGTGCAACGTCGGCGGAATCTGCTCCCGATCGAAAGCGAGCAACACCTTCACCACACCGGCCAAACCAGCAGCCGGCTCCAAATGACCAATGTTCGACTTCACCGAACCAATCGCACAGAACTGCGTCCGCGACGTGAACTCCCGCCACGCCCGCGTCAAACCCTCCACCTCAATCGGATCACCCAACGACGTACCCGTCCCATGCGCCTCCACCAGACCGATCCCCTCCGGACCGACCCCGGCGTCCCGCAACGCCGCCACGATCACCTCCCGCTGCGCGGCACTACTCGGCACCGTCAACCCACTCGTGCGACCACCGTGGTTCACCGCCGTACCCCGGATCACCCCACGGATCCGATCCCCGTCCCGCACCGCGTCGACCAGGGGCTTGACCACCACCGTGACCACACCCTCACCCGGCACGAACCCGTCCGCCGACGCGTCGAACGCCCGCGACGCACCCGTCGGGGAGAACGACCGCAGCCGGGAGCCGAGCTGGAAGTACTGGGGGGACATCGCGAGGTGCACGCCGGCGACGATGGCCTGGTCGCACTCGCCGCTGCGGATGCTGCGCACCGCCGTGTGCAACGCCACCAACGACGACGAACACAACGTATCGATCGTCATGCTCGGACCCGACAGATCCAGGAAATAACTCACCCGATTGGCCAGGATCGCGTTGTGGTTGCCGAGACCGGCGGCGGTCTGCACGACGTCGCCGACGACCATGTCGCGGTAGTGCTGGTAGCTGGCGCCGACGAACACGCCCGTCGGCCGCTCGGAGGCGCGGCCGGAGAGCCCGGCGTCCTCCAGGGCCCGCCAGGCGGACTGGATGAGGTGGCGCTGCTGGGGATCGATCCACTGTGCCTCGGCGGGCGAGATCCGGAAGAACGCCGCGTCGAAGCCGGTCAGCTCGTCGACGAAGCCCGCGCGGCGCAGGTAGACGGTGCCGGGCTCGGCGTCCTCGGAGTAGTAGTCGTCGATGTCCCAGCGGGACTTGGGCACCTCGCGCAGGCAGTCCTCGCCCCTGGTGACGACCTCCCACAGCTCGTCCGGGCTGCCGGCGTTCGGGAAGACCCCGTCGAAGCCGATGATCGCCATGTCGTGCCGGTCCGTGGGCCCCTCCGTCGCCGCGACCGCCGGTGCGACGGGGGCCGCGGCGACGGAGGGCGCAGCCGCGACGGGAGGGGCCGGCGCGGCCGCCGGGATGGGCGAGGGTGCCGGTGATTCGACGACCGGGGCGTCGACCGGGACAGCGGGGGGCGCGGCGGCCGGGGGCGCGGCCTCGGCGCCCGGCACGGCGGTCACCCCGTACGTGTCGCGCAGCTCGGTGACGAGGTTCTCCACCGTCCCCACCTCGAGCAGCAGCGTCACCGGGATGTCGACGCCGAGCCGGGCGCGGATGTCCTGGGCCAGGGAGACGGCGAGCATCGAGTCGAGGCCCTGGGCCTCCAGCGGGCGGTCCAGTTCGAGGGACTCGACGTCGGTCTCCAGCCCTTCGGCGATCCACCTGGCCAGCGCCGGCCCGAGGGAGGCGGAGGCGGCGGAGCCGTTGGCGCGGTGGTGGCCGCTCGGCACGGCGGGGTGCGCGGGCGCGGCCGGGGCGCGGCCATTGCCGGCGGCGGTCGTCGCGGTGGCGGCGCGGTCGTGCCGGGCCCGGTCCTGCGCGCCGGCGGAGCCGGGCTGACCGGGCGGCGGGGCCGGGGAGATCCGCCGCCAGGTGATGCCCTCGGCGGTCAGCACGGGCCGGTCGCCGTCGAGCACGACCAGGCTGGCGGTGAGCAGCCCCGCGTCGGGCGCGCTGCCGCGGTCGCGTCGGGCGTAGACACGCACGGCCGCCGGCAGCGGGGCGTGCACGGTCAGCCGCGTAATGGTGAACGGCACGTACAGGCCCTGGGCCCCGCAGGCGGCGAGGGCCACCTGGAAGGCGCCGTCGAGCAGCCGGGCGTCGACCGCTCCGGCGGGGTCGCCGTCGGCGCGCAGGGTGCCGAGCGCCTGACCGTACGCGGTGGACAGCGACCGTACGCAGCGGAAGCCGGGGCCGTAGTGCAGGCCGTTGCGGTCGAAGTCGCGGTACATCTCGTCGAGGCCGACCGGGGTGAACCCGACGGCGCTCGCCGGTGGCGTGAGCGCCGGGTCGGCGGGCGTCGGCTCGGTCAGCTCCAGGTCGGCCACGACGCCGGAGGTGCCGTCGCGGAAGGTGATCCGGTCGCCGGTGCGCTCGGCGGTGAGCGTGGCCGGGGGCTGCACGGTCGCCCGGAAGGTGAGGTCGCGCAGGGCGTACGCGGCGCGGCCGACGACCTCGGCGACCTTGCCGGGGTAGCCGGAGCCGGGCAGGGTGGGGTTGCCGAGGACGACGTGTTCGGCGGCCTCGGGGTGCTCGCCCCACGTCCAGCCGTGCGTACGCGGCGGGGCCGTCGGGCCCGCCGTGAGCTGCGCGGGCGCGGGTTCGAGCCAGAGGTGCTTCTCCTCGTGCGGCGCGGTGGGGAAGCGCACGGGGGCGCGTTCGGTGGTCGGGAGGGTGTCGCCGGCGACGAACCGGCGGGCCGCCGCGTCGAGGGCGTCGCGGTCGGTGCCCAGCGGTGCGATGGTGCCGCCCGCCGCCGCCGGGTCGACGACGCCGACGTGGAGGTTGCGGGTGCCCTCGGCGCGGGCGAGGAACAGCATGAGCTTGTCGTCGAGCTGCTCGACGGTGTCGACGACGCAGGCGAGCCGGTGGGTCGCCGCGGGGCGCTGCCGGCTGGCCACGCAGAGCCAGGCCAGCGGCGGGCAGTACGGCGAGCGCAGCAGCAGGACCAGCCGGCCGGCGAGGGTCCGCAGCCCGTCGGCGGAGTCCGCCGACAGGGTGAGCAGGCCGGGGCCGGCGTCGACGGGGGCCGGGGCGGGTTGCGGCGCCGCCGCGAGCACGGCGTGGGCGTTGACGCCGCCGAAGCCGAAGCTGCTGACCCCGGCGACCCGGGGCCCCGTCCAGGGCACGAGCCGGTCGGGGACGAACAGCGGCGAGTCCTCGAAGCGGAACCCGCGGTTGGGGAAGGTGAGGTTGGCCGAGGGCGGGATGCGCTCGGCCTGCAACGCCAGGATCGTCTTGATCAGACCGGCGATGCCGGCCGCCGGTTCGAGGTGGCCGATGTTCGTCTTCACCGACCCGACGGCCACGGTGGCGCGGCCGGACCCGCCGAGGGCGGCGCGCAGCGCCTCCAGCTCGATGAGGTCGCCGAGCTGGGTGCCGGTGCCGTGCGCCTCGACGTAGCCGACGCCGTCGGCGTCGACGCCGGCCCGCCGCATGGCGGTGCGGATGACCGCCTCCTGGGCGGTGCTGCTCGGCGCGGTGAGGAACCCGGCGGCGCCGGTGTGGTTGACGGCGGCGCCCCGCACGACGGCGAGGATCGGGTCGCCGTCGCGCTGGGCGTCGGCGAGCCGCTTGAGGACGAGCACGCCGGCGCCCTCGCCGCGGACGTAGCCGTCGGCGTCGTCGTCGAAGGTGCGGCAGACCCCGTTCGGGGAGAGCATGCCGTTGCGCAGGAAGGACCGGGTCTTGGTCGGGGTGAGCACCAGGTTGGCCGCGCCGACGACGGCGGCGTCGATCTCGCCGGTACGCAGGTACATGGCGGCCTGGTGCAGGGCGACCAGCGACGACGAGCAGGCCGTGTCGACGGCGAAGCTCGGCCCGGTCCAGTTGAAGGCGTGCGACAGCCGGTTGGCGACCATGGACACGGCGGTGCCGGTGGCCACGTGCGGGTCGCCGTGGCCGATGCTGCCGGCCACCAGCTCGGGGAAGTCGCTGGCGATCGTGCCGACGAAGACGCCGGTGGCGGTGCCGAGGGAGGCGGCGTCGTGGCCGCAGCTCTCCAGCGCCTCGTCGGTGACGCTGAGCAGGATGCGCTGCAGCGGGTCCAGTCGCCGGGCTTCCCGGTCGGTGAGGTGGAAGCGGGCCGCGTCGAAGTACTCGACGCGGTCGACCCAGCCGGTCGGCACCTCGTCGGCGTCGGTCCACAGGTGCGCCCAGCCCCGGTGGCCGGGAGGCGCGTCGCCGACGCTGGTGACGCCGCCGGCGAGGTTGGCCCAGAACTCGTCGGGGGTGGCCGCGCCGGGGAACCGGCAGGCCATGCCGATGACGGCGAGGGCGTCGCCGTGGTCGGCGGGGGCGTCGGCGGGCCCGGCCGTGCCTTCGCCGTGGCCGGCGCGGACCGTGCCGTGATCGGCGCGGGCTCCGGCCTGGTCGGTACGGGTGTCGCCGTCGGCCGGGGCGGCCGGGGGCGCGGCCGGCGTCCGGGGGCGCGGCGGCTCCGGCCGGTCGGCAGCCGGGGTGACGGCGGTGCTCGCCGGCTGCTTCGCCGGGTCGGTCGTGGTCCCCGCCTCGGCGGCGACGACGGCCTCCGCGGCGGCGACGACGGCCTGCTCGGGGGTCTTGCCGGCGCCGCTGCGCACCGTGCCGGTGCCGGTGCGGGGCCGCTCGGCCGGGGCGGCGCCGGGCTGGAGCAGTTCGGCGAGCCGCTGCGGGGTGCCGGTGGCGAAGATGGCCGGCGGGGTCACCTCGACGCCGAACTCCTCGGTGAGCGCCGCCGCCGCGATCGTGACGTTGGCCGAGTCGCCACCGAGGTCGAAGAAGTTGTCCGTGGCCAGGAAGACGTCGTGGCCGAGGACGGCGGCGAAGATCCGGGCGATGCGCTGCGCCGGCGGCTCGGTCGACTCGGCCGTCGGCTGCTCGACGGCGGCGACGGAGGGCACGCCGGTGCGGATGATCGTGTCCCGGGACGGCTCGGGCAGCCGCGACCGGGCGATCTTGCCGTTGTCCGTCAGCGGCATGGCGTCGAGGCGCACATAGGCGTCGGGCACCATGTACTCCGGCAGGCGCTGCCCGACGAACTCGTCCAGGTCGGCCTTGACGAGGGTGCGGTCGGCGACCAAATACGCGGTGAGGCGCGGCTCGCCGCGGCCCTCGAACGGGACGGCGATCACGGCGGCGGCGGTGACGCCGTCGTAGCTGCCGAGGACGCGTTCGATCTCGGCCGGCTCGATCCGGTTGCCCCGGACCTTCACCTGGGAGTCGGCGCGGCCCAGCCACTCGATCGTGCCGTCGGTGTGCAGCCGCACGGTGTCGCCGGTGCGGTAGAGGCGCAGGCCGGTGGCCGGGTGGGTGAGGAAGACCTCGGCGGTCCGGTCGGGGCGGTTGGCGTAGCCCCGGGCCAGGCCGACGCCGGAGAGGTGGAGTTCGCCGGTGCCGCCGGGGGCGACCGGGTTCAGTTCGGCGTCGAGGACGTGCAGGTCGAGGTTGGGCAGCGGCTCGCCGAGCGGCAGGTACGACCCGACGGTGTCGACCCGGTGGGCGGACGCCCAGATCGTCGCCTCGGTGGGGCCGTACAGGTTCCACAGGGCGCGGGAGGTGGCGTGCAGCCGCTCGGCGACGGCCGGCGCGAGGGCCTCGCCGCCGGACAGGACGGTGAGCCCCGCCCCCGGGGTCCAGCCGGTCTCCAGCAGCAGCCGCCACATGCTGGGGGTCGCCTGGGCGACGGTGACCTCGCCGATGAGCTCGGCCAGGCGGTGCGGGTCGCGGGCCACCGCCCGCGACGCCAGCGCGACCGTGCCGCCGACGGTCAGCGGCAGCAGCAGCTCCAGCAGGGAGATGTCGAAGGCGACGGTGGTGTGCGCGAGCATCACGTCGGCTACGGAGGAGCCGAGTCGCTCCCCGATGCCGGTGAGGAAATTCGCCAGCGCGGCGTGCCCGATCTCCACGCCCTTCGGCTCGCCGGTGGAGCCGCTGGTGAACAGCACGTAGGCGAGGTCCGCCCCGGTGACGGTGGGCGGCACGGCCAGCGCGGAGGCGTCCGGGCCGGGGATCGGCAGGACGGTGCCGACGGTCTCGCCGAAGGCGTGGCTGGGCGCGTCGGCCAGGATCAGGTCGCAGCGGGCGACCTCCACGTAGCGGCGCAGCCGCTCCACCGGGTAGTTGGGGTCCAGCGGCAGGAACGCGGCCCCGGCGCGCAGGATGCCCAGCATCGCGGGGACGAGGTCGGGGCCGCGCTCGGTGAGCAGGCCGACGACGCTGCCGGCCTCGACGCCCTGGTCGTACAGGTGGGCGGCGACGGCGTCGGCCCAGGCGTCCAGGGTGGCGTAGTCGATGCTGCGGTCGCCGGCACGTACGGCGACGGCGTGCGGCCGGGCCGCCACGCTGGCCGCGACCAGGTCGAGCACGGTGGGGCCGGTCGGCGTCGGCTCCGCCACTGCGGCGACGGGGGCGGGGGCGGCGGCGGACCCGGCGCTGCCGGACGCCACGTCGTCGACCGCGGCGCTGCCGGACGGGGCGATGTCGGACGCGGCGATGTCCGACGCGGTGCTGCCGGACGTGGCGGCCGGTTCGGGGGCCGGCGGCACCGGCGCGGCGGCGCGCGGCGTGGCCGGACTGGCGGCGCCGGGGAGCATCGCGCCGAGGGCGATGTCCTCCACCCGCTCGGCGAAGTCGAGGGCGTCGTCGGCGGTCATCGCGGTCTCGCGGACGAACACGATCGGCGGCCCGTCGTGCAGGCAGAGCAGGGCGATCTCGGTGTCCGGGTCGGTGGCGGCCTCCTCGTCGGGGTCGCGCTCCAGCACCATCACGCGGGTGAAGGTCGGGGTGTCGGAGCCGGGCGGGCGGTAGGCAAGCCCGAGACGGACCTCCAGGTCGGTGGCGTACCCGTGGCGGGCGGCCGCCTCGTCGAGCCGGTCGGCGAGGGCCTCGGCGTCGGCGGCGTCGAACCGGACCGGCACGCGCGCGGCGGCGAGCCCGCAGGTCGCCTCGGCCAGCGCGCGGGCCGACGACGGCGACCAGGCGAAGTCGAAGGTGGGCGCCTCCATGCGCTCGGCGAGCACGGCGAGGAACGCGCGGACGACGCTGACGGTCTCGGCCCGGGTGCGGGGCAGGTAGGCCAGCTCGTAGCGGCCGTAGTGCGCGGCGGCGGCGGAGAAGTCGTCGGCGGGCAGCGGCGCGGGACGCAGGTCGGCCAGGCGGGCCTTCCACCAGGGCTCGTGCCGGCGCAGCGGGGCCTGCGCCCCGGCGATCGCGGCGAGCCGCTCGGGCGGCGCGGCGGGCAGCGGCCGGCCCGGGGCGATGCCGAGGCGCTGGGCGGCGGCCCGCGCGGACAGCGCGCTGCCGTCGACGGCGACGAAGTCGCTCAACAGCAGGTCGGCGTCGGGGGCGGACAGCGTCAGGGCCGAGTCGGTGACGGCCGTGGCGACGGTCTCGGGCAGCGGGTCCTCGCGGGGAATGCGGCGGACCTGGCGGGTGAAGACCGCGCCCTGGGCGGTGACGAGGGTCGGCACGCCGAGCGGGTTGGGGAAGGTGCCGTAGTCGAGGGCCTTGGAGATGCGTTCGGCCTCGGCGGCCGTGGTGCCGGCGTGGATGAGGCCGCCGTCGGCGATGCGGTCGGACTGGAGGTAGAAGCGGCGTTCCCGGCCGCTGGTGTCGACGGGTTCGGGCAGCGTCCCCGCCGCGACGTGCGGGACGAGGTCGGCGAAGAGGGCGATGCCGACCTCGGCCGTCTCGTAGGTCAGCGACAGCGCTGTGGAGTGGGTCCGGATCGGGAACCACCGTTCGAGCAGGACGGCGCCCGCGTCGACGCGTTCGGTCATCCGGTGCCAGGTCGCGGCGTGCCGGGACGCGCCCTCGTAGAGCGCCCAGGCGGCGACGTTGCTGCCGCCGTAGCGGGGCAGCGGGCCGTCGTGGAAGTTGACGGCGGCCACCCGGGGCAGCTCCAGCACGGCGCCGGGCAGGATGCGGAAGTTGACGATGCTGAACAGGTAGTCGACGGGGGTGTCGGTGAGGGCGGCGACGAGGTCGGCGCGCGGGTCGAGCACGGGCACGCCGTTCTCGGCCGCCCAGGCGGTGGCGGCCGGGTCGTCGGTGAAGACGCCCTCGACGCGTACGCCGGCCGCGACGAGCTGGTCGGCGCAGCGGGCGAGGACCCGGGTGCCACCGATGACGAAGCAGTTGACCACGGCGGTCATCCCTCGTTCTCGACGGAGTCAGCGGTCTCCCGGGCCACCCAGGCGTCGATCTGGGAGACGACCTCCTCGTCGAGGGAGAGCTGGCCGGGTGACCACAGGGGGTTGGACAGGCCGCGGTGGGTGCGCTCGCACAGCTCCCAGTCCTCGTAGTTGGCCTTGTCCCAGAGGGCGAAGACGGCCTCGTGCGAGAAGTCGCTCTTGGCCGTCTCGGAGGGGTGGAACAGCCAGAAGTGCCGGACGATGCAGGTGCTGGGGCTCTCGGGCCAGACCCACTGCATCATCACGTAGTCGGCGGTGAAGCCGAAGAGCAGGTTCGGCAGGATCGTGATCCAGTTGATCTTCTTGAGGTCGGCCTCGGGGACCAGCGGCATGGGCGCGCGCTGGCTGCGCCCGGTCATGGAGACCGAGTTGTAGCTGTCCCGGATGACCTGCCACGCGCCGACGATGTCGCCCTTGAGCTCGTACGTGCCCGCGTCGTCGAAGTCGGTGATGCGGTGCAGGTCCTTGTGGGCCGTCGGGAAGTGCAGGCTCTCGTTGACGTTGTGCGCCACGAGCTTCCAGTTGGAGGCGACCGGGTAGTCCTTGGCCTGCACGCACTTGAGGTCGGCCAGCTCGTAGACCCGGGCGAACTCGCCGAACTCGCCGAGGGAGGCGTCGAGGTCGGGGGCGTCGTCGGAGAAGGTGATGAAGACGACGCCGTACCGGACCTCGGTGCGCACCGGCAGCAGGCCGTTCTTCTCCTTGTCGAAGAAGTGGTCGAAGTAGGTGCCGTTGAGGCTCTTCAGCTTGCCGTTGCGGTCGTAGACCCAGCAGTGGTAGATGCAGACGAGGCTCTGCCGCTTGCCGGCGGCCTCCTCCACGAGCCGGTAGCCGCGGTGGCGGCAGTAGTTGTGGTACGCCTGGATACCGTCGTCGCCGTTGATGATCAGCACCGAGCCGGTGCCGATGGTCAGGGTGACGTAGGACCCCTTCTCGGGGAACCGGGAGACGTGGTCCACCGGCAGCCACCGGCGGCCGTAGATGCGTTCCATCTCCCGGCGGTACTGCTCCTCGCCGGTGTAGAACGCGTGGGACCGGCCACGGCCGCCGGTGTCGTAGTAGGCCCGCTGGTCGTCCTGTTGGCCGATGAGGTCGAACATGCTGGACGCGCGCGTCATCTGCTTGACTCCTTGAGGATGAAGTGCACCGAACGAGGGGCGGAGGGCCGCGGCCCTCCCCCGTCGTGCCGCGCTCGCCCGGCGCGGCCTCACTCAGGTCAGGACGGTTCGTAGATGCGCTTGTGCTGGGGCACGCCGGCGTCGTCGTAGAGCCGGTCCAGGTTGTCCGGCGCGAAGATCTCGTAGCCCTCCACCCCGCCGGCGATGATGCCGAGCATCTTGGTGGTCCACTCCTGGCTGGTGCTGATCGCGCCCAGCACGGTCTCCAGGTAGGGGGTGAGGGTGAGTTCGGCGACGCTCGTCGTGTAGTCGTAGACGGGGGCGGTCTCCTCGTCGCGCACCTTCACGTAGTCGGCGAGGGCGTCGTCCATGGTCCGCGCCCCCGACAGTCCCTCGTGGATGCGGTCGGCGAGCAGCTCGCCGTGCAGGAAGGCGTCGGTCATGCCCCAACCGGTGATCGGGTCCTTGTGGTATCCGGCGTCGCCGACGAGCGCCCAGCCCGGCCCGTGCGACTGGCGGTAGTAGTTGTCCGGGTAGCGCATCGGCCGCAGCGGCTCCTCGCGCCGGCCCTGGTCGCGCAGCTGCTGGGCCATCTCCGGCTCGACGTCGTCGAGGACGGCCAGGAAGCGGGCCTCGGGGTCCTGGCGGAACTCCTTGAGCTGCCGCCGGGTGCAGATGACGGCGACCATGTTGAGGTCGTCGTTGGTCGGCCAGGTGCCGTACCACTGCTCGTGGAAGCCGGTCTTGTGGTGCAGGCCCCAGTCGAGCCCGCTGTAGTAGGAGTAGTAGGTGAACCCGGCGGCGGGTCGCACGTTGTACAGCTCCGCGCCGACCTTCCTGGCCACGGTGGAGTGGAAGCCGTCGGCGCCCACGACGACGCTGGCCCGGAACTCCCGGTCCGGCCCGTCGCCCTCGCGTCCGCGGATGCCGACCACCCGGCCGTCGGCGAAGACCAGGTCGGACACGGTGAACTGCTCCAGGACCTCGACGCCGGCGCGGCGGGCGGCGTTGACCAGGATCTCGTCGAGCACGACGCGCCGGGGGCAGTAGACCGCGTCGATCCCGTCGATGGGATCGGCGAAGCCCACCAGGGGGATGCCGTGGTTGGCGTAGTTCATCTTGCGGATGGCCGGCGTCTTCGCGTCGATCACCTCGTCGAGCAGACCCCATGCCTGGAGGCGGGCCAGCCCGGACTGGTGGATGTAGTGGGTCGACACCGCGTCGCTCGGAAAGGAGGAGCGGTCGACCATCAGAACCCGGTGGCCACGCCTGGCCAATAGCATTGCGACCGGCGAACCAGCGCAGCGTGCACCGACAACGATTACATCGAACATGGGGCTTGCTCCGATCAGTCGTCAGCCCGAGATAAAGCAACCGTCCAATGCGGGTGTGGGATGGCCAAGAGGCTAGTTACGGCGTTCCATTCGGTCAATGGATAGGCAGCGCACCCGGTTGCCGCAGGCACCTATCGGAACGGCCCCCGACGCGGCAAGCCCCTGCATGTTGACCATGAACCCAGACAAATACCTGAACGAAGTGTGACGTGTATCACATTCGCAAAGTTTCCTGAAAGCAAGCTGGGAATGCGGCTGACCAGCGGCAATCACTATCAGTAATATGTAACGACACCGGAAACCGCAGCGCTGAGCCGGTCGACACCTCGGCCGATCCCGACGGAAGGGGTCCTTGCCGGCGAAGCCCGTAGGCAGGGGGATCAGCCCCATAAGGCGGCGAACGAGCCAAGATGGGGGCCAGCCCAGCCGTTCCCACCGAACGCTACATTCCGGTCATCACCCCCCTGAGCTGCGGCGATATGGCGGCAACGCGGCCAGCTTGGTTGATCGACGACAATTAACCGACGCGACGCCCGCCGGTCACCCGGAATCAGGTCGGTTGCCTTTGGCGATTTCTGCACCGACATGTGGTTGCCTCGGAGAACATTTGCCCTGGATAACCACAGGGCGGTGGGGCGGGCCGGTCCGCCTCGGCCCGCCCGGCCCCACCCGCGCCCCCGCGCCACGGTTACCTCAACCGCGCCGCTGAGCCGGCGGACCGAGAAATTGAAGAAAGGAATCAGGGCGGGATCGTATTTCGGCGGACCGAATACGTAATGGGAGGAAGCACGCCGGTGACGTTTGCCGCCCGTTGGCAGATCCGATGCCCGCCCGGATGAGTCGTTTCCGCCGCGCCGCCGCGAGAACGGCGGAGGGGGGCGTCGCCCCGGACGCGATGACGCGCGCACCGAACGGGACCGGGCACCGGTGGACGATTGCCTGCAGAACAGTTCTCGGCGATCGCCGAATCACATTCGCCGGCCGGTGGACGGATAGGCGCGACCAGCAGGCCCACGAGAACGCGCGGACGAATCGCCCTCACCCGCCGGGCGGCGACGGCGCGCGCCCCCGGGGGGGGAGGGCTCCGCCGCACAGCCGGGCGACGCCGGGCGCGGACCCGGCACCCCGGCGAACCGCCGCCCCAGCAGCCGCGATCCTCATGTCACTCCCGAGTGACACCGTCCGACCCCCGGTCCCGGACGACCGCCACCGGCGCCCGGGGACGCGGCGGCCACCCGGCACCGCAATGCGCCACGCGAATCCCACGGACGACAATTCCGCGAGACGACTCTCCGGCATCCGACGCGGCGCGGCGCCCCGCCCCTGGCACGACCCTTCGCCGACCTCGCACGCCGCGCCATGGGGAAGACGGCCGACCGCCTTCCACAGCTCACACACAGGATTGCAACGCGCGCGCAACACATCGAGGCATGACAATGAGATCGCGGTCACGTTCCACCTGGCGGACTCCGCGCGGGGGGCCCGTAATCGGGCCGACCCGATGTGCTCCCGCGATCAGCGGCGGCTGAGCAGGGAGGTGACCCGCATCCGTTCGCTGTGGATCCACACGTCGGAATACTCGATCGCGCGACCGTCGTCGAGGTAGGTGATCTGCTCCAGGTAGAGCAGGGGGAAGTGCTCCGGCACGCCGAGGGCCTCGGCGATCCGCCCGGTGGCGGCGGTCGCGGTGAACGTCCGCCGGCCGGTGGTGATCTTCAGCCCGTAGTCGTTCTCCAGCAGGCCGAACAGGGACCGGTCGGCCAGGTCCGCCCGTTCCAGGCCGGGGGCCAGGTCGGTGCGGACGTAGTTGACCAGCCAGGCCACCGGCCCGCTGGCGGCGCAGCGCAGCCGCTCCAGCCGCAGCACGGACTGCCCGGGGTTCAGGTCGAGCAGCGTGGCCAGCGGCGGCGGGGCCGCCATCACCCGCTGGGTCACCACCTGGGTGGTGTACGAGACGCCCTGCCGGGCGAAGTCCTCGGACAGCGTGGTCAGCTTCTGGGCGATCGACGGCTCGATGGCGGTGGAGGTGACGAAGGTGCCCCTCCCCCGGACCTGCACGAGCAGGCCGTCGCGGATCAGCGTGGACAGGGCCCGGCGCAGGGTGCCCCGGGAGATGCCCAGGTCGGCGGCGAGCTCGGGCTCGCTGCGCAGCCGGTAGTGCGGCGGCCACTCGCCCGCCAGGATCCGGGCCCGGATCTGCTCCGACACCTGGGCGTGCAGGGGCGCCGGAGCGTCGCGGTCGAGCCGCTCGGTCGCCTCGTGCGGGCTGGACTGGTCGGACATGGTGCCTTCCCGTGGGGGCCGTCGCCCCTCGACGTGGTGGCCGGTGCCGCCACCGCCGTCGAGGGGCGACGGACGGTCAGTAGCTCGTGGTGTGCTCGTTGACTTCGTCGGTGACGATAGCCACCCCGGCGCTGGTGCCCAGCAGCACCGCCCCCGCCCGCAGCAGGGACACGGCCTGCGCGAAGGACTTGATGCCGCCCGAGGCCTTGACCCGTACCCCCTGCGGGGCGCGGTCGACCAGCCAGGCGATGCTGTCGGGGTTGGCGATCTCCACCGCGCCGCTGCTGGCGTTCTTCAGGAACGCGGCGCCGGCCTCGATGGACATCTCGACGGCGGCCTCCCGCTCGGCCGGGGTGAGCAGCGGCAGCTCCAGCATGACCTTGATCGGCACGCCGGCCGCCCGAACGACGCCGGCGATGTCGTCGCGGAACGCGTCGTACCGGCCGCTCTTGAGCCAGCCGATCTGCACGCCGATGTCGATCTGCGTGGCACCGGCCCGGACCAGGCTCTCCGCCTCGGCGGCCTTGCCGGCGCTGGTGGTCACGCCGACGGTGGGAAAGTCGAGGGCCGAGGCGACGCCGGCGTCGGTGCCGCGCAGCACCTCGGCCACCTCGGCGACCCAGGAGCCGGGCACCATGGCGGCGTCGAAGCCGTACCGGAGGGTCTCCTCGGCGTGCGCGACCATCCGGTCGCGGGTGACGCCGACGTCGATCAGCGTGTGTTGGATGTAGGGCGCCAGCGCCGCCGGGGTGATCTCGGCGTCGGGCAGGATGGCTGTGCTCACGTTCTTCTCCAAGTCGGTGCGTCGTGGTGCGGGCGGATGCCGGGCTACATGCGGTCCCGGTAGTAGTCGGGGACGACGACGCCGGGCTCGTCGAACCAGCGCGGCACGTCCACGCCGCAGACCAGCCCGACGTTGCCCCACGGGTTGAACGCGCCCGTGCGGACGATCGCCTTGGCCTGGTGGGCCAGTTCGCCGAGCATCTCGGCGTGCGGGCGGGTGGTCAGCGGCGCGCCGGGGAAGCGCTGCCCCAGCCAGTCCGCGAGGGGACGGTTGTGGGTGGTCACGTCCTCGGCCACGACGACGCCCTCGACGATGATCTCGTCGGCGACGAGGTCGAGCACGGTGGTGAGGCCGGGCAGGTCCTCGGCGACGGCGAGGTCGATGCGGTGCGCCGTGCGGGGGATCGGGAACCCGGCGTCGACCACGAGCAGGAGGTCGGTGTGGCCGAGGGTGGCGAGCACCCCGGACAGCTCGGCGTGCAGCAGGCCTGTGCGTTTCATGCGTTCTCCTTCATGGTGTGCGCGCCGGTGGCCAGCGCCATGACCTTCTCCTCGGTGGCCTGCTCCGCCGGGAGCACGCCGACCAGGCGCCCGGCGGCCATGACGGCGATCCGGTCGCTGACGGTCAGCAGCTCGGGCAGGTCCGAGGAGGAGACGACGATCGACACGCCGTCGGAGGTCAGGCGGCGGAACAGCCGGTAGATCTCCGCCTTGGCGCCGACGTCGACGCCGCGGGTGGGTTCGTCGAGCAGCATCAGCCGGGGCTCGATGGACAGCCAGCGGGCGAGCAGGGCCTTCTGCTGGTTGCCGCCGGAGAGCTGGGTGATGCCCTGCGCGGTGCCGGACGTCTTCACCGTCAGCTCGCGGGCCCGGGTGTCGGCGTCGCGGCGCAGCGCCCCGCGCCGCAGCAGGCCGAGGCGCTGCCGGCGGCCGAGCGTCAGGACGTTGACGTTGTCGGCGACGCTCATCGTCGGCAGGATGCCCTGCTGCCGGCGTTCCCCGGGCAGGTAGGCGACGCGGGCGCGGATCGCGTCGCGGGGCGTACGCGCGGCGAACGGCTCGCCGTCGAGCCGCAGCTCGCCGCCGTGGACCGGGTCGGCGCCGAAGACGCCGCGCAGCAGCTCGACGCGGCCGCTGTCGGGCAGGCCGGCCACGCCGAGCACCTCGCCGGGCGCGACGTCGAGGTCGACGCCGGTGAACCCGGCCCCGGTCACGGCCCGCATCCGCAGCCGGGGGGTGGCCGTCGCCGCGGGGGCGACGGTGTCGTGCCGGGCGAACTCGGCGGCCAGCTCGCGGCCGACCATCGCCGAGACCACCTCGTCGGGGCTGACCCGGGCGGTGGGCCAGTCGGCGACGTGCCGGCCGTCGCGCAGCACGTGGATGTGCTGGGACAGCGCGAAGACCTCGGGCATCCGGTGCGAGACGTAGAGCAGGGTGACGCCGTCGGCCTGCAGGGAGCGGATCACCTCGAACAGCCGGTCCGACTCGGCCGGGGACAGGATCGACGTCGGTTCGTCGAGGATGACCACCCGTGCCTCGCGGGCCAGGGACCGGGCGACCACCACCAGTTGCTGCGCGGCGGCGTCGAGGTGGCGGACGGTGCGCCGGGGGTCGACCCGCAGGCCGAGCCGGTCCAGCAGCTCGGCCGCGCGCTCGTCCATCCGCCGCCGGTGCGGGAAGGGCCGGGATCCCGGCTCGGCGCCGAGCATGATGTTCTCGGCGACCGTGCGGTCCTGGGCCAGGGCGAGCTCCTGCGGGACCAGCGCGACGCGGTGGCGGCTGAGCAGGGTGGCCGGGTCGAAGCGGCGTACCTCCTCGCCGGCCACCCGGACCGTGCCGGTGGTGGGCGTGTCCAGCCCGGCCAGGATCTTCATGAGTGTCGACTTGCCGGCGCCGTTCTCCCCCATCACGGCGGTGAGGCTGCCGGCGGGGACGCTCAGGGTGACGTCCTGCAGGGCGCGGACGACGCCGAAGTGCCTCGACAGGCCGGTCACCTCGACGGCGGCCGTCGGCGGTGCGGCGATCGTGGCCGGGCTGGTCATCGGTCAGCCCTCCACCGGCACGTCGTCGACGGTGGCGGGGGTGACGACGAGGACGCCCGTGTCGACGCCGGCGATCGGGGTGCCGTTCTTGAGGAACTCGGCCAGCAGCTTGACCGCCTGGTAGCCCTGCTCGGCCGGGGCCTGGCTGATGGTCAGGTCGACCACGCCGGCCTTGAGGTACTCGACGGTCTGCGGCTGCACGTCGAAGCCCACCGAGTGGATCTTGCCGACGTTGCCGGACTGCTGGAGCCACTTGGCGCCGGCCGTGAAGCTGCAGCAGTCGAGCGAGACCAGGGCGATCGCGTCCTTCTGCGCGGCCATCGTCGACTCGATGGTGTTGTACGCGGCGCTGGGCTCGTTGCCGGTGTTCACCGGGCCGACGATCTGCAGGCCGGAGTCCTTGACCCCCTCCTGGAAGCCGGAGAACCGGTCGTTGGACCAGCCGGCGCCGGAGTCGACCGAGGCGACGACGACCTTGCCGGTCCTGCCCTTGAGCACGCCCAGCAGCTCCTTGGCCAGGGACCGGCCGGAGGCGACGAGGTCCTGGCCGACGAAGCCCATCTGCTTGGACTCGGGGTTGTTGGTGTTGAACGAGATGATCGGGATGCCGGCGTCGTACGCCTGGGCGATGACCGGCTTGAGGGCGTCGTTGCTGGCCGAGGAGACCGCGAGGCCGTGGATCTGCTTCTGGTTGATCAGGGTCTGCAGCTCGGCGACCTGATCGGCGGGGTTGCCGCCGGACGGGCCGATCATCTGCGCATCGACGCCGAACTCCTTGGCGCCGCGCTCCATGCCCTGCCGGATCGGGACGGCGAAGGCCAGCGACGGGTCGTGGTAGCTGAGCTTGATCTTGAGGGGTTCGCCCTTCTCGACGGCTTCCTTGATGTAGTCGGCGAGCTTGAACCCGCCGCCGTTCTCGGCGGAGGCGGTGCTGGCCGGGGTGACCGCGCCGCAGGCGGAGTTCGCCAGCAGCGCCAGGCCGAGGGTCGCGACGACCGCGACCCGGCGCCGGAGGGACAGCTTCATCGGGGTGGCTCCTTGGGTGTGGGGGGAAAGGGGGGAAGGCGCGGGCCGGGGACGGTCACCGACGCCCGGAGCGTCTGCGCAGCCAGGTGTCGGCGGCGACGGCGAGGATGATCACCGCGCCGGTCGCCACGGTCTGCCAGAACGAGGAGATGCCGCGCAGGTTGAGGATGTTCTGCAGGACGCCGATGAACGCGACGCCGATGACGGTGCCGAGCATGGTGCCGGAGCCGCCGAACAGGGCCGCCCCGCCGATGATCACGGCGGAGATCGCGGTCAGCTCCATGCCGGTGCCGGTGACTCCCTGCACGTAGGACAGGAACGACAGGCCGAGCACGCCGGCCAGGCCGGCGAGCGTCCCGGACAGGGTGAACGCGGCGACCTTCACCCGGCCGGTGTTGATGCCGCACAGCCGGGCGGCCTCGGCGCTGCCGCCGACGGCGTAGGTGTTGAAGCCGTAGCGGGAGCGGGACAGCACGATCGTGCCGACGACGGCGACGAGCGCGAACAGCACGAGCTGCATCGGCACGACGCCGAACAGCTTGCCCTGGCCGAGCAGGTTGAACTCGGCCACGGCGGGGTCCTTGGCCGACAGCGAGATCGGCGCGCCGCCGCTGAGCAGCAGCGTCACGCCCCGGTAGACGCTCAGCGTGCCGAGCGTGACGATGAACGACGGGATGCCGAAGCCGACCGTCATCAGGCCGTTGAGCAGGCCCGCGGCCGCGCCGGCGGCGATCCCGCCGAGGGCGGCCAACGGCCAGGCGACGTCGGAGGTCATGAGCAGCCCGCAGACGACGGCGCCGAGGCCGTAGATCGAGCCCACCGAGAGGTCGATCTCGGCGTTGATGATCACGAACGTGACGCCGACGGCCATGATGCCGATCTGGGCGATCTGCTGGCCGACGGTGAGGAAGTTGTCCGTCCCCACGAAGCCCGGGGCGATCAGGGTGCCCAGGGCGAACAGCACGACGAGGGCGAGGAAGGTGCTGGCCTCCCGGGCGTGCAGGAAACGGCGCAGCGGGGAACGGGCGGGCGGGGCGGCGGCGGGCTTCGCCACCGGGGGCGCCACGGGGGTGGTGGTCTGGGCCATCGGTCTCATCTCCTCAGCAGGGCCGCGACGTCGTCCGGGTAGGGCAGGGCGGGAATCACCTCGGCGACGCCGACGGCGTGCGCGCCGGCCGCGGCGGCGAAGCGCACCGCGTCGGTGAGGGCGTCGCCACGGGCCAGGGCCACGGCGAGCGCGCCGGTGAAGGCGTCGCCCGCGCCGGTGGTGTCGACGACGCGGGCGACGGTGACCGGGTCGACACAGGTGTGCCGCCCGTCGTGGTCGACGAGGGCGCCGTCGGCGCCGAGGGTGAGCACGATCGTCCCGGCGTACCGGGTGCGCAGCAGGTCCACCAGCTCGTCGCCGGTGGCCGGGTCCCCGGGGGCGCGACCGGTGAGCACCCGGGCCTCGCTGGCGTTGGGCGTGACCACGTCGATCCAGGCCCACGCCTCGTCGGGCAGCGCGACGGCGGGGGCGGGGTTGAGCAGCGTGCGCACGCCGCGCTCGTGGGCGGTGCGCAGCGCGGCGAGGGCCACCGGCAGCGGGATCTCCAGGGAGACCACGACCAGGTCCGCCTCGGCGATGCGGTCGGCGAAGCCCGCGACGTCGGCGGGGGTCAGCTCGTCGAGCGCGCCGGGGGCGATGGCGATGCGGTTCTCGCCGTCGGCGTCGACGAGGATGACGCCGACCATGGTCGCGGACGCGGTGGTGGTGCGCACGCCCGCCGCGTCCACCCCTTCCCGCGCCCAGAGCTCCCGGGCGGCGGCGCCGAACTGGTCGGCGCCGACGGCGGTCAGCAGGCTGACCCGCGCGCCGAGCCGGGCGGCGGCGACGGCCTGGTTCGAGCCCTTGCCGCCGTGGCCCGAGGCGAAGCTGCCGCCGGAGAGGGTCTCCCCGGCCACCGGCACCCGGGGCACCCGCATGGTCAGCCCGGCGCCGTAGCTGCCGATCACTGCTATCTTCATCCCGACCCCATGTTCATGGACAACCATGTACAACTCAGGGGACCGTAAGGATCGCCGAAGGGCGGCGTCAAGGGCTGCGCCGACATTTCGCGGCAACATTCCCGCAACCTGGAAACGCGCCGACCAGTGCCGAAAGGCGGCTTAGGCCACCTTCGCGAGAATGATCCCCGAAGCTTTCGTACCACATGGGGCTTTTGTTTCCGGCGGCATCGCCGGGCCGGAACGCCGCGGCCGACCGCGCGGACGAGCCCGGGATCCGACCCGCCGGCCATAGGGCCACGCTATGAACCGTTCGGTATATATCGATGTTCGCGGATTGACCTTAGGCTCCCCACAACCGCTCGGACCGGCCCTACGGGTTCACGAAGCCCGGGCCGGCCAGAACAAGGGAGGACCGGGAGATGACACTCCCCCGCACGAGCCCCCGCCGGTTGGCCGCCTTCGGCGTCCTCACCACCGCCGCGCTGGCCGCCGCCACGGTCGGTGCGCCGGCCAGCGCGGCACCCGCCACCGGCGAGATCCTGTCCGCCGGCAGCGCCACGGCGGTCAAGGACAGCTACATCGTGGTGCTGAAGGACAGCGCCGTCGGTGGCCGGGCCGGTACCCGGGCCGCCGCCGTCGCGAACTCGGCCGGCACCCTCGCCGGCCGGTACGGCGCCACCGTCGGCCACGTGTACGGCGAGGCGCTCAACGGCTTCGAGGTCCGGCTGTCGGAGCGGGCCGCCAAGCGGCTGGCCGCCGACCCGGCCGTGGCGTACGTCGAGCAGAACCAGACCGTGACGGCCACCACGACCCAGACCAACCCGCCGTGGGGCCTGGACCGGATCGACCAGGCCGCCCTCCCGCTGTCGGGCACCTACAGCTACGTCAGCACCGGCTCGGGCGTCACCGCGTACATCATCGACACCGGCATCCGGACCACCCACAGCCAGTTCGGCGGGCGGGCCGTCGACGGCTACGACGCGGTCGACAACGCCCTGCCGGCCGCGGACTGCAACGGCCACGGCACGCACGTCGCCGGCACCGTCGGCGGGTCGACCTACGGCGTGGCCAAGAGCGTCCGGCTGGTGGCCGTGCGGGTGCTCAACTGCGCCGGCAGCGGCACCACCGCGGGCGTCATCGCCGGCATCAACTGGGTGACCTCCAACCACCAGGCCGGCCAGCCGGCGGTGGCGAACATGAGCCTCGGCGGCGGCCTCAACACCTCCCTGAACACCGCCGTGGCCAACTCGATCGCCGACGGCGTCACCTACGCGGTGGCCGCCGGCAACTCCAACGCCAACGCGTGCAACACCTCCCCGGCCGCCGTGCCCACGGCCCTCACCGTCGGCGCGACCCAGAGCGACGGCGCCCGCGCGTCGTACTCGAACTACGGGTCCTGCCTGGACATCTTCGCGCCGGGCTCGGCCGTGCTGTCCGCCTGGTACACCAGCGACACGGCCACCAACACCATCAGCGGCACCTCGATGGCCTCGCCGCACGTGGCCGGCGGCGCCGCCCGCGTGCTGCAGAACAACCCGTCGTGGACCCCGGCGCAGGTGGCGTCGTACCTGACCTCCACCGCCAGCACCGGCACGGTGGGCAGCCCCGGCAGCGGCTCGCCGAACCGCCTGCTCTACCTCGCCCCCACCAGCTGACCTGACGACCAGCCGCCGGCCCCGGGGTGACCACCCCGGGGCCGGCGCGTCGGAGGAAAGGACCGGACATGATCGTTCCTGGCACCCGACGCCGGCGGTCGCTGGCGGCCACCCTCGGCGTCGCCCTCGCGCTCGGTGCGGGCCCGGCCGCCGCGTCGCCGGCCGCCGCGGCCACCGGACCCATCCGGCACGCCGGCGGCGCGACCGCCGTGCCCGACAGCTACCTCGTGCTGCTGGACGACCGGGCCACCGCCGGGTCGGCCGCCGCGGTCGCCGCCACCGCCGACCGCCTCGCCGGCAGGTTCGGCGGCGTACGCGGCCACGTCTACCACGCCGCCGTACGCGGCTTCGAGATCCGCCTGCCCGAGCGGGCCGCCCGACGCCTCGCCGCCGACCCGGCCGTGGCGTACGTCGAGCAGAACCACGTGACGGCGCTGGCGGCGGGCGTCCAGCTCAACCCGCCGTCGTGGGGGCTGGACCGCATCGACCAGCGCAATCTCCCGCTCGACGGCCGGTACGCCTACCCGAACACCGCGCCGAACGTGCACGCCTACGTCCTGGACACCGGCATCCGCGCCAGCCACGTCGACTTCGGCGGCTCGGTCACCGGCGGGTACGACGCGGTCGACGGGGCCCTGCCGGCCGACGACTGCAACGGCCACGGCACCCACCTCGCCGGCACCGTCGGCGGCCAGTTGCACGGCGTGGCCAAGGACGCCCGGCTGGTGCCGGTGCGGGTGCTCAACTGCACCGGCAGCGGCACCTGGGCCCAGGTCATCGCCGGCATCGACTGGGTCACCCGGTACGCGGTGAAGCCCGCCGTGGCCACCATGGGCCTCGGCGGCAGCGCCAGCAGCGCCGTCGACGCCGCGCTGACGGCCTCCATCAACTCCGGCGTCACGTACGCGGTGCCCTCGGGCAGTTCGTCCAGCGACGCCTGCAACTTCTCGCCCGCGCGGGTGCCCACGGCGCTCACGGTATCCGGCACCCTGGCCACCGACGCGAAGATGGGCTCGGCCAACTACGGCACCTGCGTGGACATCTTCGCCCCCGGCGGCAGCATCACCTCGACCTGGCACACCAGCGACACCGCCACCAACACGGTCAGCGGCAGCCCGATGGCCGCCGCGCACGTCGCCGGCTGCGCCGCCCTCGTGTTGTCCGACCATCCCACCTGGACCCCGGCGCAGGTGGCGGCGCACCTCGCCGCCACCGCCACCGTCGGTGTCGTCGGCAGCCCGGGCGTCGGCTCGCCGAACCGGATGCTCTACTGCGGCCCCTGACACTCCGGTGACCGCCCCGCCGCGGCCCGCCGGGCGGGCCGTGGCGGGTGGCCCGGTCAGCGCCGCAGCACGGTGACCGCGTCGGCCCCGCCGACCAGGTCCAGGTCGAGGCGGTCGGTGGCGGCCTCCCAACCCGGGGTGGTGATGACCGTGCCGCCGGCCACGCCGACGCGGCGGTCGGCGTGCACGGTGACCGAGCCGGCGCCGCGGACGGCCCGCACCCGCACCGGCCGCAGGTCCGGCACGGACACCGTGAGCTGGTTGACCCCGGCGGTCAGCCGCACGGCGAGGCTGCCGCCCCCCGCGGGCAGCCGCAGCTCCGTGCGGTCGGTGCCCCCGGCCAGGTCCACGCCGATCAGCCGGCCGGCGCGCAGGTCGAGCAGCTGGGTGCTCGCGCCGCCGCCCATCACCAGCCGCCAGGCGACCCGCGAGGTGAGCCGGATCTGCACCGCCCCGGGTCCGGCGCGGCCGGTGGGCGTCAGGTGCAGCGCGACGCCCTCGGCGGTGCGCACCGGCCGCGGGGCGCTGTCGCCGTCCGCCGGGGTGCTGATCCGGTAGAGGTCCGCGCCGAGGTCGACGAGGCGCAGGTCGACGGCGGTGGTGCCGGTGACCAGCTCGAACGCCGCCCGCGCCCGGCCACCCAGGGGCGCGGTGACCGTGTGCGGGAGGCCACCGCCGGCCGCGGGGCCACCGCCGTCGACCGCCGGCGCCGGCGCGGTCCCGGCCGCGCGCAGGCCGGGCGGCCCCGAGGCGAGGGCCAGCGCGGCGGCGGCAAGCAGGGCCAGGATCACCCCGACTCCGACGATGCCGACGACGGGCCGCCGGCGGGGCGTCGCGGGGCGTGCCGGTTCGACGTCGATCACCGGGCCGGCGAAGAAGCCCGACCCGGCGTACGCGTCGGCCGGGTGTGCGGCGCCGACGCCGACGTGGGGATCGGGCTCCACGACGACGCCGGTGACGACGCGCGGACGGCGACCGTCGACGTCGGACGGTGCGGGACGCGCCTCGGGTGCGGACATGCGCTGACCTCTCTGTCCGGTGAACGGCACCGGGGAGTACGGATCCGGGGCCGGGATCGATCGACGCCGGGGCGCGGCGTTCCGATCTTCATCGGACGGCCCCGCCGCCGCCGGCCTGCCGGCGGCGGCGGGACGCGGGTCGGGTCAGTAGCGCGACCACTTCTGGTTGGCCGCGCCCGTGCAGTCCCAGAGCTGGAGCTTGCCGCCGTTGGCCGGGTTCTGGTCGCGGACGTCGACGCAGCGGTTGGCGCTGAGGTTCACCAGGTCGCCGTTGCCGTTGAGGGTGAACCGCTGGACCGGGTTGCCGTTGCAGGTCACGAGGTTGACCTCGGTGCCGTTGGCGGTGCCGGCCCAGGCCGGGTCCATGCACTTGCCCATCGCCCGCACGGTGCCGTCGGAGGCGAACGTCCAGGCCTGGGCTGCGGTGGTGTTGCAGTCCCAGATCTGCAGCTTGGCCCCGTCGACCGGGTCGGCGTTGGGGATGTCGACGCACCGCCCGCTCTGCGCGCCGCGCAGCCGGGTGGTGCCGGCCGGCGGGTTGCCGCCGGAGGTGTAGCCGGACACCCGGACGTAGTCGACGAGCATCTGCTGCGGGAACTGCGTGGTGGCGTCGGGGTAGCCCGGCCAGGTGCCGCCGACGGCCACGTTGAGGATCATGAAGAACGGGTGGTCGAACACCCAGCGGTTGCCGCCGAGCCGGCTCGGGTCGACGCGGTGGTACTCGACGCCGTCGAGGTACCACACGATCGAGTTGGGCTCCCAGTCGACCCGGTAGGTGTGGAAGGCGTCGGCCAGCGGGGCGCCGATGGTGCGGCTGTTGGTGATGCCGCCGCCACCGGAGTAGCCCGGGCCGTGGATGGTGCCGTGCACGGTGTTCGGCTCGCGGCCGATGTTCTCCATGATGTCGATCTCGCCCGCGTTCGGCCAGCCGACGCTGCCCATGTCGTTGCCGAGCATCCAGAACGCCGGCCAGATGCCCTGGCCCCGGGGGATCTTGATCCGGGCCTCGAACCGGCCGTACGCCTGGGTGAACGTCGCGGCGGTCAGCAGTCGGGCGGAGGTGTACTCGCACCGACCGTAGTGGCACTGGTAGTTGGCGGGGTTCTCCTTGCGCGCGGTGATGACCAGGTTGCCCTGGCCGTCGTGCACGGCGTTGCTCGTGCTGTTGGTGTAGTACTGCCGTTCGTCGTTGCCCCAGCCGCTGCCGCCGATGTCGAACCGCCACCGGTTCTGGTCGACGGGCGTTCCGGCCGGCGCGTTGAACTCGTCCTGCCAGGTGATCGAGCCGATGGCCGCCGCGGCGGGCTCGGCGTGGCCGGGCAGGACGAGGGCCACGCTGGAGGCGACGAGCGCGGCGGCGGCGAGGGCGAGCGCCCGGGGGACGGATCGGCGTCTGGTCACATTGTCTCCTCGGTGGACGGTCCGGACGGCGACGCGGGGTGCGGCGGGCCGACCGGCGGCGGCGCGCAGAGAGCGCTCTCTCTAGCGAAGTCTGTCGATGCGGATCCTCTCCGTCAAGACTGTTGCCAGTTCCGTAGGGTCACCGGGGAACCCCGGGGCGTCGCCCCGGCGGACCGGCGACCGCCGGGACCCGTAGAGTCTCGCCGTGATCGAGATCGGCGCCCGGATCGACCTGCCCCATCCCACCGGCCGGGTCTGGCGCGCGTTGACGGACCCGACGCTGCTGGCCCGCTGGTACACCGAGGTCGAGCCCGCCGCCGGCCGGCCGGGCCGGCTGCTGCTCTACACGGCGGGGCTGCCCGGCTTCGACGCCGCCGTCGACGCGCAGGTGACCGAGCGGCGGGAGCCGGACGCCATCGCCCTGCGCTGCCAGGAGGCCGGCCGGCGTACGCTGCTGAGCTGCGCCGTCACCCCCACCGCCGAGGGTTGCCGGCTGACGGTCCACGAAACCCTCGAACACGGTTCCTGGCCCGTTGAGCAACGCGTGCGCCGCGAGCAGTTCTACCAGCAGGCGCTCACCGGCCGGCTGCCCGCCATCCTCGACTGGCTGGCCTTCCAGCAGGTCGACCTGCTCCGCGACCAGGGCCCGCCGACGGCCGAGATGCCGATCGTCGAGACGCCCGGCGACGCGGCCCCGCCGCGACGTCGCCGCCGCACCGCGCTGGTCGCGGCGCTCGGCGGCGGCGTGCTGGTCACCGGGCTGGCGACGTGGGTGCTGCTGCCGTCGGACCCGGACCGCGCCGCCGCCCCGGAGCCGGCGACCGTCCCGCCCGTCGCGACCACCGCCGCCACCAGCGGTCCGCCCCGGGCCACGCCGACCGCGCGGCCCACCCCCGGCGCGAGCCGGAGCAGCGCCCGCCCGAGCCGCTCCGCCTCGCCCACGCCGTCGCGGACGGCCACCCCGTCCCCGGCGCCGCAGGCGCCCCTCGCCGCCCGGTACGAGACCGTGGCGACCCGGATCTTCGGCTACACCGGCGAGGTGGTGGTCGACAACGCGGCCGGCGCGGCGGCCCGCGACTGGACGGTGGTGCTCAGCCTGCCCTCGGGCAGCACGATCGGCGACGTCGAGGGCGGCGAATGGCAGCAGGACGGCCGGTCCGTCACGATCACCGGGCCGGCCGTGCCGGCCGGCGGATCGCAGACCGTCCGGTTCGACGTCCGCGACGCCGACCCGTTCGTCAAGGCGCCCGAGGCGTGCGCGGTGGCCGACACCCCGTGCGCCGGCCTGTGAGGGCCGCCGGGTCGGGTCAGCGGAAGGGCCGGCCCCGGCCCAGCGCGTCGGCGTACCCCCAGCGGCCCCGGATGTCGAGCAGCTCGATCTGGCCCATCTCCTCCGGCACCCCGGCGTCGATCGCCAGGTGGTCGTCGTGCGGTTCGAGGCCCAGCAGGGCGCGCAGCAGCAGCAGCGGCGCCCCGGCGGAGGGGGCGTACGGGCTGTCGGTGAAGTGGTGCGGCACGGGGACGCGGGTGACGGCCCGGTCGTAGCCGGCGAAGTACGGGGGCAGCGCGCCCTGGAAGTGCTGTCCCGCCTCCAGCAGCGCCAGCGCGATCCGGGCGGCCTCCTGCCGGAAGCCGTAGCGGCGCAGCCCCCAGACGATGAGGGAGTTGTCCGCCGGCCAGATCGCGCCGGTGTGGTGACCCAGCGGGTTGAACTGCTCCTCGGTGCTGGCCAGGGTCCGCACCCCCCAGCCGGAGAACAGCGCCGGCCCGAGCAGGTGGCCCACCAGGCGCTCGGCGCGTTCGGGCACGACGATCCCGCTCCACAGCAGGTGCCCGACGTTGGACGCCAGCGCGTCGACCCGCTGGCCGTCGGCCTGCAACGCCAGCGCGTAGCAGCCCCGCTCGGGCAGCCAGAAGTCCCGGTCGAACCGCTCCCGCAACGCGGCGGCGTCCCGTTCGAGCCGGTCGGCGTAGACCGGGTCGTTCCAGAACAGCCGGGCCATCCGGGCCGCCCGCAGCCGGGCGTCGTAGGCGTACCCCTGGATCTCGCAGATCGCCTGCGGAAAGGTGGCGAGCCGGCCGTCGCGGAAGCAGACGGCCTGCACCGAGTTGCGCCAGCTCTCGTTGACCGGCCCGGCCCGACGCTGCCGGCGGGTGGACCAGACGTAGCCGTCACCGGCCACGTCGGCGTAGTCGTCGAGCCAGGCGATGGCGGCGCGGACCTCGAACTCGTAGCGGCGGACCAGCTCGGCGTCGCCGGTCCAGCGTTCGTACTCGTCGAGCAGGATGACGAACAGCGGGGTGGTGTCGGCGGCGGAGAAGTCGGCCGCGTCGGGGGTGTCGGCGAAGGCGGCCGACTCGCCGTACCGGCTCTCCTGGACGATCCGGCCCGGCTGCTCGCCGCGGAACGGGTCGATCCGGGCACCCTGGCTCAGCGCCAGGATCCGCAGCGTGCTGACGGCCCGGTGCGGGAGGAACGGCAGCACCTGGAGGCTGCTGACCAGGCTCTCCCGGCCGAGCAGGGTCATCGACCAGGGCAGCCCGGTGGCGGGCAGCCGGTCGCGGTAGTTGAGGCCCTGGTAGTACAGGGCGGCGAGGTCGAGCACGCTGCGCCGGTACGCCTCGGCCAACGGCCCGTGGTCGGCGCGCAGCTCGGGCACCCCGGCGACGATGTCGTCGATCTCCCGGCCGGCCTCGGCGCGGGACCGGTGGGTGGAGCTGCGCAGCCGTTCCCGCAGGTCGCGCCGGCGCAGGTCCCGCACGAGGGTCAGCACGCGCAGCCGGACCGTCCAGGTGTCGTGCGGGTCGACGGAGACGGTGAAGGTGAATCCGCGCTCGTCGACGTGGGCGGGCGCGCTGGCGCAGACGACCGTCTCGCGGTGCAGGGTGTGTCTGCGGTAGTGCAGCCGCAGCGAGCTGTCGTCGACCGTGGTGGTCACCTCGCGCTCCCGCCGCAGGCCGTCGCGGATGTCCTGCACCTCCGCGAAGTCCGCCCCGACGTCCAGGCGGACGGTGTACCGCACCGGCTCCGCCCCGTAGTTGAACAGGGTGACCTCCTCCTCGAAGGACTCCCCCACCGAGCGGTGCCGCAGGACCGACGTGGTGGCGTTGACGTAGTGCGTGGGCTGGCCGGGCACCAGGGCGAACTTCGACTCGAAGGAGCGCACGTCGTCGATCGACAGTTCGGTGAGTTGTTCGCCGTCGAGGCTCAGCCGCCAGGTCGACAGGAAGCGGGTGTCGAAGAAGAAGAGGCCGAGCGGGGTGACCGGTTCGGCCGCGACGTCGCCGTTGCGCGAGCTGATCATGAACATGTTGCCGTAGAAGATGCTGGTCGTGTCGTGCGACCCGACGCCGTCGTGCTCGACGCCGGGCCGGACGTCGGCGATCGGCTCGGCGGCGCCGCTGTCGGCGTGGATCGGCAGCAGCCGGCGGAACACCAGGAACAACGGCAGGTCGCCCTCGACGGACACCACGCCGCGAAAGAGCATCGCCACGCTGTGGTCGGCGCCGGCGACCAGCCGTTCGAACGTCTCGGGCCGCATCTCCACCAGGCAGTCCGGGTCGTGGCCGCGGCGGTCCACCCGCGCCCGCCCGCCGTCGAGGGTGACGAACCAGGTGCTGGCCGGCCCGTCGTCGGTGACGAAGCGGAAGGCGACGAGCCCGGCGGGCGTGGTGGGCAGTCGACCCCGGGAGGCCTCCGGGAGGCCGGCGAAAAACCGGTCGATCTCCGCGCTCACGGGGTGCTCCTGTCGCCACGCACCCGCACACCCCTTTCGCTATAGCCGACGAAACGGATGTAATGGCACGAAGGCCACAGTACGCTATGGCGGCCCGCGACGGCCGCGCTTCAGTGGAACGAGAACCCTCCACCCACCCACCGCCCGGGAGGGCCGATGACAGACCGACACACCGCCGCCGGGATGCGCTACTGGACGTACGGGCGCGGCCGGCGCGACACGTTCCTGCTGGTGCACGGCTGGTGCTGCGACCACCGGTTCATGGAGCCGATCGCCCGACACCTGGCCGGCCGACCCGCCCGCGTGATCGCGGTCGACATGCCGGGGCACGGGGAGAGCCCGCCACCACCCGAGGGCTACGGCGTGGAGCAGCTCGCCGCCCGGCTCCGGGCCCTGGTCGCCGAGCTCGACCTGCGGCGGGTCGTCGTGATCGGGCACAGTCTGGGCGGGGTCTGGTCGCTCGCCGCCGCCGGCGACCGGGAGCGCTTCGCCGGCCTGGTCATGCTCGACTCCGCGGTGGCCGGGCCGCCGGGCGCCGCCGCCGCGATCGAGGAGGTCGCCCGGTCGCTGCGCGACGACACCTCCGGCGCGGCCCGGGAGGCGATCGTCCGGTCGTACTTCCTGCCGCAGTCCGATCCCCGGCTGGTGGAGTGGGTGGTCTCGGCCATGGCGCGCCCCTCCACCGAGGTCGCGTACGCGCCGATCGCCGCCCTGGCCGCGTACGTCGGCTCCGGCGGCGACGAGGCGGCCCTGACCCGGTGGGACCGCCCGCTGCTTTTGGTCGGCAGCAACGCGCCGTTCGCCGACTACGCCCGGCTCGCCCGGCTGGCCCCGCAGGCGAACATCGGCCAGGCCGCCGGCTCGGGCCACTTCGTGCAGCTCGAGGTGCCGGACCAGGTCAACGCGATGATCGACCGGCACCTCGAGCTCACCGGCTGAGCACCCGCTGACGGGGCGGGCCGGCCCGCCCCGTCAGCGGGAGTAGTACTCGACGACGAGCTGCTCCTCGCAGATCACCGGCACCTCGGCCCGCCGGGGCAGCCGGGTGAGCCGGGCGGCGAGACCCGCCAGGTCGACGTCGAGGTACGGCGCGGGCCGGCGCGGGGCGTGTGCTCCCGCGGCGGCGAGCAGGAACGGCGCCTTGCCCCGGCTGCGCGCGGCCACCGCGATCTCGTCGCCGGGGCGCAGCCGCGCCGACGGGCGGTCCACCCGCCGGCCGTTGACGGTCAGGTGCTGGTGGGTGACGAGCTGCCGCGCCTGGTAGATGGTGCGGGCGAACCCCGCGCGCAGCACGAGGGCGTCGAGCCGGGTCTCCAGGTCGACCACGAGTTCCTCGCCGGTCTTGCCCGGCCGGCGCGCCGCCCGGTCGAACGCGCGCCGCAGTTGCCCCTCCCGCAGGTCGTACTGCGCCTTGAGGCGCTGCTTCTCCACCAGCCGGACCTTGTAGTCGCTGTCCTTGGTCCGGGCCCGACCGTGGTCTCCGGGCGGGAACGGGCGGCGCTCGACGTACCGCACGCACTTGGGGGTCAGGGCGATGCCGAGTCGACGCGACCGCTTGGCCTTGGGGCGGGACTGATTCATCATCTGCCTCTCAGGTAAGGTAAGGCTAACCTAATAGGAGGTGCAGATGTCGGGCAACATCCCCCCGGCCGCCGTCGCGGTGGCCGCCGGCACACCGGCCGAGCGGCTGCGTACCCTGCTCGTGGCCGCCGACTCGGTGACGCTGCTGACCCCGACGCACCGGGCCGAGCTCACCGGCCGGCACCGCGTCGGCCCCGACGGGCGGCTCCGCGTCGAGGTGCCGGCCGACTCCGGCGCGGCCCACGAGCTGGCCCGGGAGGGGGACCTGCCCGCCGTCGTCCACGTGGTGGACCTCGCCCCGATCCCGATGCCGGACCGGGTGCGCGGCCGGGCGGCCCTCACCGGCTGGCTGACCGTCGAGGGACTGCGCGGCCGACGGCCCGACCTCGTCGCGGTGCTGCACCTCGCCACGGCCGGGATCACCGACACCGGCGGCACCGCCCCGGTCGACCCGGACGCGTTCGCCACGGCCCGGCCCGACCCGATCGCCCCCGCCGAGACGGAGCTGCTGCGCCGCCTCGACGCCGACGCCCGCACCGTGGAGCAGCTCACCGGGCTGCTCCCCGCGCGGCTGCGGCAGGCCGACGCCCGGATCCACCTGCTGCGGCTGGACCGCGCCGGCATCGTCCTGCGGGTGCAGTCCCCCGCCGGGTCCGCCGCGCGTCCGCACGACGTACGGCTGCCCTTCGCCCGGCCGATGCGCGACCCGGACCAGCTCGGCGCGCGCATCGACGCGCTGCTCGGCCGGCCCCCGCGCCGCGTGTCCCGCGCCGGGCGCTGAGGGCCCGCGCCCGACCGGCCGGTGGCGGGCGTCGGTCATGCTCGAAGGGTGATTCGCTTTCTGCTGAACGTGTTGTGGCTCGTCTTCGGTGGCGGGATCGTGCTGGCCGTCGGATACGGGATCGCGGCGCTGATCTGCTTCGTGCTGGTCGTCACGATCCCGTTCGGCGTCGCGTCGCTGCGCCTGGCCAGCTACTCCCTGTGGCCGTTCGGCCGGACGGTGGTGCCCAAGCCGGGCGCGGGCGTCGGCTCCGGGCTGGCCAACGTGCTGTGGGTGGTGCTCGCCGGCTGGTGGCTGGCCCTGTCCCACATCGTCGCCGGCGTCGCCCTCTGCGTCACGATCATCGGCATCCCGTTCGGGATCGCCAACTTCAAGCTCGTCCCCGCCGCGTTCTGGCCCCTGGGGCGGGAGGTCGTCGACGCGCCGTAGCCCGCCGGCTGTCGGTGCCGGCCGGTACGTTCCCCGGCATGGCCAACCTCTCGTACCTCTTCGTCACCGACCACGACGGCATCTGCCCCGCCTGGGCGGGGGCCCCGGGCGTCGCGGAGCAGGTCCTCGCCGAGGACGTGGCGGCCGTGCCGCTGCTGTGGCTGGCCATGTTCCGGCCGGGTGACCTGGTGACGGCCACGTTCCCGTCCGACGACGAGGACGAGGGCGACGTGGCGGTCACCGCCCCGATCGCGCCCCGCCGGCGGGCCCTCGACCAGCTCGACGCCGCGCTGCCGGCCCTGGCCCGGATCTTCGCCGCGGAGGGGCCGCTGCACGAGCACGCCGCGCTGCTGCGTGCGGGCGTGGCGGCCATGCCGGGCCGGTTCGTCACCGTCGATCCTTACGAGATCGCCGTGCTGGTCGACGAGCGGGAGTTCTACGACACCCTGCGCGCCGGGCTGGCCGCCCTGGACCAGCCCGGCGATCCCGCCGCCGCCCGGCGGCACCTGACCGACCTGGCGCAGCTGCGCGCCGGCCGACCGTTCCCGCCGGCCCGGCTGGTGCTGGACCAGCTCCCCGCCGCCGAGGACGACTGGTGGAACCATGGCCGCCTGCTCGGGGCAGGCGTGCGGGGTCCGGCGCCGTGGGAACGCGAGGCCGCCGAGCCGGCGGTTCGGGGATGACCTGCGGCGTCGGGGCCCCGGGTCAGGGGCGGTAGCGGTAGCCCATGCCCGGCTCGGTGATCAGGTGCCGGGGCCGGGCCGGGTCGTCCTCCAGCTTGCGCCGCAGTTGGGCCATGTACTGGCGCAGATAGTTGGTCTCGTTCTGGTATTCCGGGCCCCACACGTCGTGCAGCAGCTGCCGCTGGCTGACCAGCTTGCCGGGATGGCGCAGCAGCTTGTCGAGCACGGCCCACTGGGTGGGGGTGAGCCGCACCGGCGCGCCGTCGTCGCGGGTGACGGTGCGGTCGACCAGGTCGACCGTGTGCCGCCCCACCCGGGGGGCCGGGGTCGCGCCGTCCGCCGACGGCGCGGCGAGACGGCGGGTGACGGCGCGGATGCGGGCGAGCAGTTCGTCGACGCCGAAGGGTTTGGTGACGTAGTCGTCGGCACCCGCGTCGAGGGCGGCGACCTTGTCCTCGCTGCCGGCCCGGCCCGACAGCACGATGATCGGCACGCTCGTCCACCCGCGCAGGCCCCGGATCACTTCCACGCCGTCGAGGTCGGGCAGCCCGAGGTCCAGCACCACCAGATCCGGCGGGTAAGCGGCGGCGGCCTTCAACGCGGCCGTGCCGGTCTCGGCGACCCGCACCTCGTAGCCGCGGGCGCGCAGGTTGATCCGCAGGGCGCGCAGGATCTGGGGTTCGTCGTCGACGACGAGGATGCGGCTCATTCCTGCGGCCCCTCCGGCTCCCGCTGCGCTTGCGGCCCGTGCCGCTCCCCCGCCTCCGGCGGCCCGTGCGGCTCCTCCGCCTCCGGCGGACCGGGGCGGCCCGGCGGACCGGCGGCGGGCAGGCGCAGCACCATGGTCAGCCCTCCGCCGGGGGTGGTCTCGGGGGTGATGGTGCCACCCATGGCCTCGACGAGGCCGCGGGACAGGGCGAGGCCGAGGCCCACCCCGGTCTGGTTGTCCCGGTCGCCGAGGCGCTGGAACGGCAGGAAGACGTGCTCCCACTGGTCGGCCGGGATGCCGGGGCCGGTGTCGACCACCCGCAGCTCGACCTGGCCGGCGTGGGCGCTGGCGGCGACGGTGGGCGGCCGGCCCGGCGGGCTGTGCCGCAGGGCGTTGGCGACGACGTTGACCAGCACGCGTTCCAGCAGCCCGGGATCGGCCAACGCGGCAGGCAGGTCCGCGGGGAGGTCGGTGCCGACGTCGGCGGCGGCCGGGCCGAGCTCGTCCAGTGCCCGGGGCACCACGTCCTCCAGCCCGACCGCGGTGGCGGTGACGCCGAGCGCGCCGGCCTGCAACCGGCTCATGTCCAGCAGGTTCGCCACCAGGCGACCCAGCCGGTCGAGAGACTCGTCGGCGGTGGCGAGCAGCTCCTCGCGGTCGTCGGCGTCGAACTCGACGTCGGGGCTGCGCAGGCTGCTCACCGCCGCCTTCGCCGACGCCAGGGGCGTACGCAGGTCGTGGCTGACCGCGGCAAGCAGCGCGGTGCGCATCCGGTCGGCCTCCGCGAGGGGCCCGGCGGCGGCCGCCGCGACGGCGAGGCGTTCCTGCCGCAGCGCGACGGCGGCCTGGGCGGCGAACGCCTCGACGACGCGCCGGTCGGCGGCCTCCAGCCGCCGGCCGGACAGCACGACGGTGAGCGTGTCGTCGACGGGCACGGCCATCTCCCCGGCGTCGGGGCTGCCGGCCGGGGCGTCCCCGACGCTGGCCACCACCCGCCAGGCGGCCCGGTCGCGGGCCCGGTCGGGGCGGCCCCGCGCCTCGGCGACCAGCTCCAGCACGCTGACCGCGCGCAGCGCGAACGTCTCGCGCAGCCGGTCCAGCAGGGCCGGCAGCGGACGCTCGCCGCGCAGCACGCCGCCGGCCACGGTGGCGAGGGTCTGCGCGTCGGCGGAGGCCCGGGCGGCCTCCCGGGTGCGCCGGGCGGCAACGTCGACGACCCAGCTCACGGCGACGGCGACGCCGACGAAGACGCCCAGCGCCAACAGGTTGTCGGCCTCGGCGATGGTCAGCGTGCGGTACGGCGGGGTGAAGAACCAGTTGAGCAGCAGCGATCCGCCGAGGGCAGCGACCAGCGCCGGCCAGAGGCCGCCGACCAGGGCCACCCCCACGACGCCGGCGAGGAACAGCAGGATGTCGTTGGTGAGGGTGAGATCCGGCAGGGTGCGCAGCGCCAGGGTGAGCGCCGGCATGCCGAGCGCCGCGAGGGCGAAGCCGAGCAGCCTGCGCCGCCGCGACAGGGCGGCCGGCGTGGTGGCGGCCCGCCGACCCCGCCCGGCCTCGGGGTGGGTGACCAGGTGCACGTCGATCGGCCCGGACAGGGCGGTGGTCGTGACGCCGACCCCCCGGGAGAACAGCTGGGCGAAGCGGCCCCGCCGGCTCGCGCCGAGCACGAGCTGGGTGGCGTTGACGCCCCGGGCGAAGTCGAGCAGCGCGGCCGGGACATCCGCGCCGAGCACCTGATGGTAGGTGCCGCCGAGGCCCTCGACGAGGACCCGCTGGCGGGCCAGCCGGGCGGGGTCGGCGCCGGCCAGGCCGTCGCTGCGGGCGACGTGCACGGCCAGCAGGTCCGCGCCCCGGCCCCGGGCGGCGATCCGGGCGGCGCGGCGGATCAGCGTGTCCCCCTCCGGCCCGCCGGTCAGCGCGACGACGACGCGTTCGCGGGCCTCCCAGGTGTCGGAGATGCCCTGCTGGGCGCGGTAGGCACCGAGCTGGTCGTCGACGGTGTCGGCGAGCCAGAGCAGGGCCAGCTCGCGCAGGGCGGTCAGGTTGCCGACCCGGAAGTAGTTGCCGAGGGCGGCGTCGATCCGGTCGGGACCGTAGACGTTGCCGTGGGCCATCCGACGGCGCAGCGCCTCCGGGGTCATGTCGACGAGTTCGACCTGCTCGGCGGCGCGGACCACGGCGTCGGGGACGGTCTCGCGCTGGGTGGTGCCGGTGATCCGGGCGACGACGTCGTTGAGCGACTCGAGGTGCTGGACGTTGACGGTGGTCAGCACGGTGATGCCGGCGTCGAGCAGTTCCCGCACGTCCTGCCAGCGCTTGTCGTGGCGGGAGCCGGGCACGTTCGTGTGGGCCAGCTCGTCGACGACGACGACCTCGGGGCGGCGGGCCAGCACGCCGTCGAGGTCCAGCTCGGTGAACTCCACGCCCCGGTGGGTGAGCACGCGCCGGGGCACCAGTTCGAGGTCGCCGACCATGGCGGCGGTGTGCGGGCGGCCGTGGGTCTCGACCAGCCCGATCACCACGTCGGTGCCGCGCGCGGCCCGCCGTCGGGCCTCTTCGAGCATCGCGTACGTCTTGCCGACGCCGGGCGCGGCCCCGAGGTAGACGCGCAGCTCTCCGGTGGGCACGGCGCTCCTCCTTCCGTGGGTCGACGTGGGTCGGGGCGAATCGTCGGCGGGCCGGCCGGGGCGGGTCGTCAGTGGTCCGCCCCGGCGAGGGTTCAACGAGCGGGCAGCCGCCGGTCGAGGGCGAGGTTCAGCTCCAGCACGTTAACGCCGGGCTCGCCCAGGAAGCCCAGCACCCGGCCGGTGGTGTGCTCGGCCACCAGCCGCCGCACCGCCGCCGGGTCCGCGCCGCGCTCGCGGGCCACCCGGGCGACCTGCAGTTCGGCGTACGCGGGGCTGATGTGCGGGTCGAGGCCGCTGCCGCCGGCGGTGACCGCGTCGGCGGGCACAGCCGGGTCGGCCGGGGCGTCGCCGCGCACGGGGACGATCACCGCCCCGGCCGCGACGTAGTCCTCGCCGGGCCGCGCCAGCTCCACCGCGACGCCCTGCCAGGCCGCCACGAACGGGGTGGCGGGTGCGGTCTGGTTGACGCTGACGACCCGGGTGACCGGGCCGGTGAACCCGTCGCGGTGGAACACGCCGAGGACCGCGCCGACCCCGTCGGCGGTGCAGTACGGCCGCCGCCCGTCCACCCCGTTCAGCGCGCCGACGGCCCGGCTGCGGGCGCAGACCCGGGTGAGCAGGCTCGGCGTCGATTCGGCGGGGTCGGCGGCGAGGGTGTCGACGACGCTCTCCGGGCCGAGGTTGCTCGCCGCCGTGGCGGTGGGATCGTAGCCGTCGCCGGCCGCCGAGGGGCGGGACTGGAAGTAGCGCGGAACGGGGTCGCCGTCGGCGTCGGTGAACGCCTGGCCGATGAGCGCGCTGCCGACGGTGCGGCCGTCGGCGGTGACGGGCGAGCCGTCGGCGCGGGCGTCGAGGCCGGGCAGCCGGCCGGCGGCGACCAGGGCGAGCGGGTACGCGAGGCCGAGCAGGGCGGTGAAGACGAGCAGGGCGCGCAGGGCGGCCAGGTGTTGGGCGAGCCAGGTGGGTGGACGCATCACGAGATCCCCGGGACGAGCTGGACGAGCAGGTCGATGAGCTTGATGCCGACGAACGGCACGACGATGCCGCCGAGGCCGTAGACCAGCAGGTTGCGGCGCAGCAGCGTCGCCGCCGCCGCCGGCCGGTACCGCACGCCGCGCAGGGCCAGTGGGATGAGCGCGACGATGACGATCGCGTTGAAGACGACGGCCGAGAGGATCGCGGACTCCGGGCTGGCCAGCCGCATGACGTTCAGCGTGTCCAGGCCCGGGTGGATGCCGGCGAACATGGCCGGGATGATCGCGAAGTACTTCGCGATGTCGTTGGCGATGGAGAAGGTGGTCAGGGCGCCCCGGGTGATGAGGAGTTGCTTGCCGATCTCGACGATCTCGATGAGCTTGGTCGGGTCGGAGTCGAGGTCGACCATGTTGCCGGCCTCCTTCGCCGCCGACGTGCCGGTGTTCATGGCCACCCCGACGTCGGCCTGGGCGAGGGCGGGTGCGTCGTTGGTGCCGTCGCCGGTCATCGCGACCAGCCGGCCGCCCTCCTGCTCCCGCCTGATCAGGTGAAGCTTGTCCTCCGGCGTGGCCTCGGCGAGGAAGTCGTCGACGCCGGCCTCGTCGGCGATCGCCTTCGCGGTGCGCGGGTTGTCGCCCGTGATCATGACGGTGCGGATGCCCATCCGGCGCATCTCGTCGAAGCGTTCCCGCAGGCCCGACTTGACCACGTCCTTGAGGTGGATCACGCCGAGCGCCCGCGCCGGTTCGCCCTGGACGTGCTCGGCCACCACGAGCGGGGTGCCGCCGAGCCCGCTGATCTCGTCGACCACCTGGCCGACCTGCTCGGTGGGGTGGCCGCCGTGCTCACGGACCCACTTCAGCACGGCTGTCGCCGCGCCCTTGCGGACCCGCCGGGCGGGGTCGGTGGCGTCGCCGGCCGGGGTGAGGTCGACGCCGCTCATCCGGGCCTGGGCGGTGAACGGCACGAACGCGGCGTGCGGCACGAGGCCCGGTTCCCGCTCCCGCAGCCCGAACCCGTTCCTGGCGAGGACGACCACGGACCGGCCCTCGGGGGTTTCGTCGGCGAGGCTGGACAGTTGGGCCGCGCCGGCCAGCTCGGCGGCGGTGACCCCGTCGACGGGCAGGAACTCGGCCGCCTGCCGGTTGCCGAGGGTGATGGTGCCGGTCTTGTCCAGCAGCAGGGTGTTCACGTCACCGGCGGCCTCGACGGCCCGGCCGCTCATGGCCAGCACGTTGCGCTGCACCAGGCGGTCCATGCCGGCGATGCCGATCGCCGAGAGCAGCGCGCCGATGGTGGTGGGGATGAGGCAGACCAGCAGCGCCACCAGGACCACGCCGCTGACGCCGGCGTCGGTGATCGCGCCGGTGTCCGGTGCCGCGCCCTGGTAGCCCTTCGAGAAGACGGCGAGGGGCTGGAGTGTGACCACGGCCAGCAGGAAGATGACGGTGAGCGCGGCGAGCAGGATGTTGAGGGCGATCTCGTTCGGCGTCTTCTGCCGGTTCGCGCCCTCGACCAGGGCGATCATCCGGTCGATGAAACTTTCCCCCGGCCGCTGGGTGATCCGCACGACGATCCGGTCGGAGAGCACCCTGGTGCCACCGGTGACGGCGCTGCGGTCGCCACCGGACTCCCGGATGACGGGGGCGGACTCGCCGGTGATGGCCGACTCGTCGACGCTGGCGATGCCCTCGACGACGTCGCCGTCGCCGGGGATGATCCCGCCGGCGCAGATGAGCACGACGTCGCCCTGCCGCAGCTCTGGCGCGGGCACGGCCTCGTCCCGGTACGTGTTGGCCGGCGCGCCCGGGGTCCAGCCGACCAGCCGGGTGGCGATGGTCTCCTGCTTGGCCCGGCGCAGGGTGGCGGCCTGTGCCTTACCGCGCCCCTCGGCGACCGCCTCGGCGAGGTTGGCGAAGACGACGGTGAGCCAGAGCCAGCCGGTGATGGCCCAGGCGAAGACCGAGGGGTCGGTCGCGGCGAGAACGGTGGTGAAGGCCGCGCCGATCGCCACGATCAGCATCACCGGGTTGTGCCACAGGGTGCGCGGGCCGAGCTTGCGCAGCGCGTCCGGCAGGGCGGCCAGGAGCTGCCCCGGGTCGAGCAGGCCGCCGCCGGCCGGGTTGCCCCGGGTGGCGGGCGTGCCGGCTGTCCCCGCGTCGGCGGTGCCGTGCGGTGCCGGCGTGGACGTTGTCATGTCCTTCTCTCTCATGGTGGTCACAGCCCCTCGGCGAGGGGGCCGAGCGCGAGCGCGGGCAGGAAGGTCAGCGCGACCAGGAGCACCGTGACGCCGACGACCATCCCGACGAACAGCGGCCGGTGGGTCGGCAGGGCTCCCCCGGTGGCGGGGATGGGCGCCTGGCGGGCCAGGGAGCCGGCCAGGGCGAGCACGAAGATGATCGGCAGGAACCGGCCCAGGAGCATGCACAGGCCCAGGGCGGTGTTCCACCACGGGGTGCCGACCGTGAGGCCGGCGAACGCGGAGCCGTTGTTGTTGCTCGCCGAGGTGACCGCGTACAGCACCTCGGACAGGCCGTGCGGGCCGGCGTTGAGGGCCGTGGAGTTGTTGCCGGTGGCGAACGCCGCCGCCGTCCCGGCCAGCACCAGCGCCGGGGTGACCAGGAAGAACAGCGACGCGAGCTTGATCTCCCGCGCACCGATCTTCTTACCCACGTACTCCGGGGTCCGGCCGACCATCAGGCCGGCCACGAAGACGGTGAGCACGGCGAGGACCAGCATCCCGTAGAGGCCGGAGCCGACACCCCCGGGAGCCACCTCGCCGAGCATCATGTTGACCAGCGGCAGCATCCCCCCGAGGGCGGTGTACGAGTCGTGGGACGAGTTCACCGCGCCGGTGGAGGTGAGGGTCGTCGCGGCGGCGAAGGTCGCCGAGCCCGGCACCCCGAAGCGCACCTCCTTGCCCTCCAGCGCCGCGCCGACCGCCTGCGGCACCGTGCCGTGGCCGGCGAGTTCGAAGACGGTGGTCAGGGCGACGCTCGCCGCCGCCAGGATCGCCATGACCGCGGCGATCGCGTAGCCCTGCCGGTGCTGGCCGACCATCCGGCCGAACACCCGGGGCAGGCTGAACGGGATCACCAGGATGAGGAAGATCTCCAGCCAGTTCGTCCAGGCGGTCGGGTTCTCGAACGGGTGGGCGCTGTTGGCGTTGAAGAAGCCGCCGCCGTTGGTGCCCAGTTCCTTGATCGCCTCCTGGCTGGCCACGGGCCCGCCGGTGAGCGTCTGGGTCCCGCCGCTGAGCGTGGTGACGTCGGTGCCGGCGGACAGGTTCTGCACCACGCCGCCGAGCATCAGCGCGAGCGCCCCGAGCACCGCCACGGGCAGCAGGACCCGCAGCGTGATCCGGGTCAGGTCGACCCAGAAGTTGCCCAGCTCGCCGGCGCGGGCGCGGGCGAACCCACGGACCAGGGCGACCGCGACGGCGATGCCGACGGCGGCGGAGACGAAGTTCTGCACCGCCAGCCCGGCCATCTGCACCAGGTGCCCCATGGTCGACTCGCCCGAATACCACTGCCAGTTCGTGTTGGTCACGAACGACACCGCGGTGTTCCACGCCCCGTGCGGCACCACCGGGGCGAAGCCGAGGGACAGCCACAGGTGGTTCTGCACGCGCTGGAACGCGTACAGGAACAGGATCGACACCGCGGAGAAGGCGAGCACCGCGCGGGCGTACACGCCCCAGCTCTGCCCGGCGGCCGGGTCGACGCCGACCAGCCGGTAGACGATCCGCTCGACGCGGGTGTGCCGGGCACCCGCCACCACGCGGTACAGGTGGTCGCCGAACGGCTTGTGGACGGCGACCAGGGCCGCCACGAGCGAGAGTGCGGACAGCACGCCGGCTGTCGTCGTGGTCATCAGAACCGCTCCGGGCGCAGCAGGGCGATCACCAGGAACACGCCCAGGCCGATCGCCAGCAGCAGGCCGACGGCGTCGACGGCGCTCACAGCCTCTCCACGCCCCTCACCACGAGGGCGAGCGCCGCGAACAGCGCCGCCGTCACCAGCACGTACACCAGGTCGGACACGGTCGGTTCCTCCTACCGGACACGGTCGTCGCGACCGGGGCCGGTCGCCGGGCCATCACAACCCGCCGCGCGGCCCGGGGACAGGGGCCATAACGCGACCGTGACGGCGACGGGCCGTTTCTTGACGCCGTTTTCACGCGGACCGGCCGCGGCCGTGAGCGCGGTCACCCCGCCGGCCGCCCCCGTCGGGACCGGGCGGGCCCGGACGCGCCGGGTGGTCGCCCGGTGCCGCAGCGCGACGGGACGCGCGTCGGCGGGGCGAGAAGGGGCTCCGGAGGTACTTCCCGGTAACCCGGCTATTGACCGGTTTTCATCGGCCGGCAATACTCGCCCGTGTTAGCGCTCACATGCAGGGCCGTCCGACCGGGGCGCGGCGCGTCGGGCCCCGGCCACGGCACGCCGGGGCGGTGCCGATGTCCAGGAGGCACACATGTTCCGACCACACCCACTGCTCGGCCTCGCGGCGGCCGCGCTGGTGGCCACCACCGTCGCCACCGCCGCGCCCGGCCTGGCCAGGACGCCGGCCCCAAAGCCCGAATACACCATCACCGTCGACCCGGCCGCCGCCGGCACCCCGATCAGCGACTCCATGTACGGGGTGTTCTTCGAGGACATCAACTTCGCCGCCGACGGCGGGCTCTACGCCGAACTGGTCCACAACCGCTCCTTCGAGTTCGGCCCAGCCGACAACCGCTCCTACACGCCGCTGACCGGCTGGACGCCCACCGCCGACGCCGGCGGCGCCGGCACCGCGTCCACGGCGGACGACGCCGCCCGGCTGCACGAGCGCAACCGCACCTACCTGCGCCTCGACCTCGCCAACCCCGGCGACGGCTGGTACGGCGTGACGAACGCGGGCTACAACACCGGGATCGCGCTGCGCGCCGGCGGCGCGTACGACTTCTCGGTCTGGGCCCGCACCGACGCCGCCGCCGGGACCCCCCTGACCGTCACCCTGCACGACGCGGCGGGCCGGCCGCTCGCCGCGCCCCTGAGGCGTGCCGTGCGCGGCGACGGCTGGACGCGGTACACCGGGACGCTGAAGGCGACCCGCACCACCGACGCCGGCCGGCTGTCCGTGCGCGCGGGCGGCACCGGCGTCCTGCGGCTGGACATGGTCTCGCTGTTCCCCCGCGACACCTTCCGCCAGCGCCCGAACGGCCTGCGCCGCGACCTCGCCGAGAAGATCGCGGCGCTGAAGCCCGGCTTCGTCCGCTTCCCCGGCGGCTGCCTGGTCAACACCGGCAGCATGTCCGGCTACGACGCCGCCTCGAACTGGCCCCGGGCCCGCTCCTACCAGTGGAAGGACACGGTCGGCCCGGTCGAGACCCGCGCCACCAACGCCAACTTCTGGGGCTACAACCAGTCCTACGGCCTGGGCTACTACGAGTACTTCCAGTTCGCCGAGGACATCGGCGCGATGCCGCTGCCCGTCGTGCCCGCCCTGGTCACCGGCTGCGGCCAGAACCAGGCGACCGTCGACGAGGCGCTGCTGCAACGCCACATCGCCGACACCCTCGACCTGATCGAGTTCGCCAACGGCCCGACCAGCTCCACCTGGGGCCGCCTGCGCGCCTCGATGGGGCACCCCAGGCCGTTCGGCCTGACCCACCTCGCCGTCGGCAACGAGGAGAACCTGCCGGACGCGTACTTCGCCAACTTCCAGAGGTTCCGCACGGCGATCGAGGCGGCGCACCCGGGGATCACCGTGATCGGCAACTCCGGCCCCGACGACGCCGGCGGCACCTTCGACCGGCTCTGGCAGCTCAACCGGGACGCCGGCGTCGCCATGGTCGACGAGCACTACTACAACAGCCCGGCGTGGTTCCTGCAGAACAACACCCGCTACGACTCCTACGACCGCGCCGGCCCGAAGGTCTTCCTCGGCGAGTACGCCTCGCAGGGCAACAAGCTGGCCAACTCGCTGGCCGAGGCGTCGTACCTGACCGGCCTGGAACGCAACGCCGACGTGGTGCGGATGGCCTCGTACGCGCCGCTGCTGGCCAACGTGGACAACGTCCAGTGGCGGCCCGACCTGATCTGGTTCGACAACGACGAGTCGTGGGGCTCCACCAGCTACCAGGTGCAGAAGCTGTTCATGAACAACGTCGGCGACCGGACCGTGCCGAGCCGGGTCACCGGCCCGTCCACGGCGCCGGCGCCGATCACCGGCGGGATCGGCCTGTCGACCTGGGCCACCTCGGCCACGTACGACGACGTGCGGGTGACCGCCCCCGACGGCACCGTGCTGTTCGCCGACGACTTCTCCGCCGGGGCGGACGCCTGGACGCCGCTGGCGAACCGGGGCGCATGGTCGGTGGTCGACGGCGCGTACACCCAGTCGGACACCGGCGCGCAGGACACCCTGGTCAGGGCCGCCGACGTCACGGCCAGCGACTACGACCTGACGCTCAGGGCCCGCAAGAACGCCGGCGCGGAGGGCTTCCTCATCGCGTTCGGGGTGAAGGACTCCGGCAACTTCTACTGGTGGAACCTCGGCGGCTGGAACAACACCCAGGGCGCGGTGGAGAAGGCCACCAACGGGGCCAAGGAGACCCTGCTCGCCAAGCCGAACCGGATCACCACCGGCACCACGTACGACGTGCGGGTGCAGGTGCGCGGCACGAAGGTCACGCTGTTCCTCGACGGCCAGGAGTGGGCCAGCTTCACCGACGACCGGGTCACCCGCACGTTCACGCAGGTCGTCACCCGCGACGACGCCACCGGCGAGCTGATCGTGAAGGTGGTCAACGCCCAGGACAGGCCCGCCGTGACCCGGGTCGACCTGGGCGGGCTGCGGGTGCGCGACCGGGCCCGGATGACCGTGATCACCGGCGACCCGGGCGAACAGAACACCCGCTCGGCCGAGCCGATCCAGCCGGTAACCCGGACCGTCGGCGGCATCGCCGGCACGTTCACCCGCACCTTCGCGCCGAACTCCGTCACCTTCCTGCGCATCCGGACCAAGTGAGGTAGCCACGATGACGTACCCGATGAGCCGACGTGTCCTGCTGCGCGGCGGGCTAGGCGTGGCGGCGACCGGCATGGTCGCCGGGCTGTCCTCCGCGGCCACCGCCGGCCCCCGGCCGGGCGTGGCCCGCACCGACGCCGAGGTCTACGGCGTCACCACCGTCGACCCGCTGATCACCCAGCGCGCCGACCCGTTCATCACCCGGCCGGTCGCCGGGACGTACTACTTCACCGGCTCCGTGCCGGAGTACGACCGGATCGTCGTGCGGGGCGCGTCCACCATCGCCGGCCTGGCCACCGCGGCCGAGTCCGTGATCTGGCGGCGGCCCGCCAGCGGACGGATGGCCGGGCACATCTGGGCACCGGAGCTGCACCGCATCGACGGGCGGTGGTACGTCTACTTCGCCGCCGGCGACTCCGACAACGTGTTCCGCATCCGGATGTACGTGCTGGAGTCGGGGCTGGCCGACCCGCGCGACCCTGCCGGGTGGACGCTGCGCGGCCAGATCGCCACGGAGTGGGACGACTTCTCCCTCGACGCGACCACCTTCGCGCACGCCGGGCGGCGCTACCTGGTGTGGGCGCAGGCCGAGCCGGAGATCGCGGTCAACACCAGCCTGTACATCGCCGAGATGAACACGCCGTGGTCCATCCGCACCAAGCCGGTGCGCATCGCCACCCCGACGCGGGCGTGGGAGACGCAGGGCTTCGCGGTCAACGAGGGCCCGGCGGTGCTCGTACGCAACGGGCGGGTGTTCCTGACCTTCTCCGCCAGCGCCACGGACGCCCGCTACTGCATGGGCCTGCTGACCGCCGACGCGGGCGCGAACCTGCTGGACAACCGGTCGTGGGTGAAGACCCCCGACCCGGTCTTCGCCACCTGGGAGCAGACCCGGCGGTACGGCCCGGGGCACAACTCGTTCACCGTCGCCGAGGACGGGGTGACCGACGTCCTCGTCTACCACGCCCGCGACTACCGCGACATCACCGGCGACCCGCTCTACGACCCCAACCGGCACACCCGGGTGCAGCGGCTGTACTGGCACGGCGACGGCTCGCCCCTGTTCGGGGTGCCCGTGGGCGAGGGCGGCCCGATCGTGCGTCTGTCCCCCGCCGACGCCCGCACCGCGTACGTGCGGCACTGGGAGTACGTGCTGCGGGTCGACTCCGGCGTGCGCGAGCTGGCCGACACCCAGTTCCGGTTCGTGCCGGGGCTGGCCGGCGCGGGCACCGAGTCGCTGCGGTCGGTCAACTTCCCCGACCGGTACGTCCGCGTCGTCGACGGGACCGTCCAGATCGTCCCGGTGGCGGCCGGCAGCCCCGAGGCGACCTCGGCGAGCTTCCGTCGGGTCCCCCGCGACGGTGGCGGGATCTCCCTCCAGCTCGCCGGTGACGCCACCGCGTACCTGCGGCACGACCGGGGCCGGCTGATCGTCGGGCCGGCGGCCGGGAACCGGACGACGTTCCTGCTGAGCTGACCGGCGCGTGGCGGTGGCCCGGCCGGGCCCCCGCCACGACGCGCCACTGATCGACGTACCCGAATGGGTGGAGCCGGTCGGTGTGAGCGCGCACATGTCGGTTCCCGGCCGCCGCGCCCGCCCGTCAGGTCGCGATGTCCGGGTACGGCAGGTCGAAGTGGGCCAGCCGGGCGGCGTACGCCTTCTGGTACTCCAGCGGCTCGGTGTTGTCCCGTTCGAACATGGCGATGAACAGCGTCAGGGTGAGGAACGGGTGGGCGCCCAGCTGGAACAGCGCGACGTGGTCGTGGGCGATCAGGGCGGCCCGCTCGGCCGGGGTGAACCGCAGCCAGGTGCTGGCCTCGCCGGTGTGGCAGTTGAGCACGGCGTTGGCCCGCTCGGCCTCCCACCACCGCACCAGAGCCTCTGGGTCGGCCCGGTAGCGCTCCACCAGCTCCGGGTCCCGGTCGACGGTGTAGAGGAACTTGTCCAGCAGGTACCTGCTCATGCCGGCGCTCCGTTCGGGTACCAGGTGAAGTAGGCCTCCATGGTGTGAAACAGGTCGAGGGTGTCGACGTGGTCGGCCTTCGCGCCCGCGCCCGCGACGCCCATCATGAGCATGAAGTCCATGAACCCGTGGGTGGCGTTGCCGGGGGCGTGCAGGCTGTCGAGGGTCACCTCCGACAGGCAGCCGTCGAGGTCGCCGTTGGCGATCCACTCCACGGCCCGGCGGTCGAACTCGGGGTCAGGGCCGTGCGGGCCGAACTGGCGGGGCCCGCCGAGCTCCAGCGACAGGTGGCCGGTGCCGATGATCGCCACCCGCAGGTGCGACGGCCACGACTCGACGATCTCGCGGATGGCCTCGCCGAGCTGCACGAAGCGCTTCGGCTGCGGCAGCGGCGGGGCGAAGATGTTGGTGTAGATCGGCACGATCGGCAGGTCGGCCTCGGGGCGCAGCGTGACGATCGGGCAGGTGATGCTGTGGTCGATGCGCAGCTCGTTGCTGAACGCCAGGTCGAAGCCGGCGTCGAGGCCGGCGCGCAGGATGTGCCCGGACAGGTCCTCCTGGCCGGTGAGCAGCATCCGCGGCAGCCCGAACTCGCGTTCCTCGTTGTACCAGTTCGCGTCGTAGAACGGGGCCTTGCCGACGAGGAACTGCGGCATGTTGTCGAGCCAGAGCTGGTGGAAGTGGTCGGAGCCGACCATCACCAGCACGTCCGGCTTCGCCCTGGTCAGGGTCTCCCGGAAGGCGAGGATCTTGCTGACCCACTCGTCGGCGAAGGGCGGACGGTCCGCGCCGGTGGCGGTGCTGGCCCGGTAGTAGAACGGGTGGTGGGTGGAGGCGATCACCGCGACGACGGTGGCCATGGCGGCTCCTTGACGGTCACATGCTCTCGGGTGGTTGGTAGACGGCGTTGCGGTCGACGGCGAGGTAGACGTCCATGCCGATCGGGTTGCGGCGCTCCTCGGCGAGGTGGCCGAGCAGCCCGGCGGCGCGGGCGAGCAGGGCGAAGCCGCGCAGCAGCTCGACGGGCAGGCCCAGGTCGGCCAGCGCCGCGCCGCACACGCCGGCCCCGTTGAGCGGCAGGGTGCGCCCCAGCACCTGCGGGTGGACCCGGCCGATGGCCTCGAACAGGCGCAGGTGCGACCCGCGCAGGCCCTCCTCGTCGGCGATGCGGATCAGCACCGGCGTACGCGGGTCCCGCTCCTTGTGCACCGGGTGGCCGAGCCCGGGGACGAGGCGCCTGTCTGCGCGGGCGCGGCGCACCGCGTCGAGGGCGATGGCGTCCCAGTCGCCGGTCTCGGCGGCGGTGGCCGCGGCGTCCCCGGCGGCGGCGATGGTGTCGGCGAGGAAGCGCCCGCAGTCCTCGGTGACGCCGAGGAAGCGGGAGCCGCCGCCGAGCAGGCCGGCGGCGAGCGCGCCCTGAAGTGACTCGGGGGCGCTGAGGTACGTCAGCCGGGCGGCGATCGCGGTCGGGGTGAAGCCGTGGTCGGCGAGCGCCACCAGCACGGCCTCGAACACGCGCACCTCGCCCGGGGTGGGGCGGCGGCCGGCGACCAGCCAGTAGGCCAGCTCGCCGAAGCCGACCGAGCCCATCAGGTCGGCGGCGAGGTCGTGGCCGAGCAGCCGGATCGTGGTCGGGTCGGAGGTGCCGAGGGAGGTGGGGAAGCTCAGCTGGTCAGCCATGCGCGGATCTCCTCGCCGTGCTCGTCGAGACCCGGCGGCGGCAGCTCGTACCGGGCCGGGGTGTCGGAGAAGGTGATCGGGTTGCGGACGCCGGGCACGTCGCCGACGGTGACCACGGGGTCGAGGCCGAGCTCCTCGGCCAGGGCGACCCCGCCGTCGATGGTGTTGATCGGGGCGCAGGGCACCCCGGCGGCGAGCAGGTCGCGGAACCACTCGTCCTTGGTGCGCCGGGCCAGCCGCTCGACGAGGATCGGGCGCAGGGCCTCGCGGTGGGCGGTGCGGTCCTGGTTGCGGCCGAAGCGGGGGTCGTCGGGCAGGTCGGGCAGGTCGAGCACCTGGCACAGCTTGCGGAACTGCCCGTCGTTGCCGGCGATGACGATGAGCTCGCCGTCGGCGGTGGGCAACGGCTCGTAGGGGAACAGGCTGGGGTGGGCGTTGCCCATCCGGAACGGCACGGTGCCGCCGGCGACGTACCCGCTGCTGTGGTTGACCAGGCCGGACAGGGCCGAGGAGAGCAGGTTGACCTCGACGTGCTGGCCGGTGCCGGTGCGGTCGCGGTGGTGCAGGGCGGCGAGGATGCCGATGCTGGCGTGCAGGCCGGCCATCACGTCGAACACGGAGATGCCGGCCCGGTAGGGCGGGCCGTCGGGGTCGCCGGTGAGGCTCATCAGGCCGGAGATCGCCTGGACCATCAGGTCGTAGCCGGGGTAGTTGGCGCCCGCGCCGGTGCCGAAGCCGCTGATGGAGGCGTAGACGACGCGGGAGTTGCCGGCGGCGACGGTGGCGTAGTCCAGGCCGAAACGCGTCAGGCCGCCGGGCCGGAAGTTCTCGATCATGACGTCGGCGCGGCCGGCGAGCCGCCGGGCGACGTCGAGGTCGGCGGGATCCTTCAGATCCAGGGCGATGGAGCGCTTGTTGCGGTTGATGCCCAGGTAGTAGGTGGAGACCTCGTCGCGCACCGGCGGCATCCAGGTGCGGGTGTCGTCGCCGGCCGGGCCCTCCACCTTGATCACCTGCGCGCCGAGGTCGGCCAGGAGCATCGTCGCGTACGGCCCGGCGAGGATGCGCGAGAAGTCCGCGACGAGGAGCCCGTCCAGTGGCCCCGAGCGTTGCTCCCCCATGACCCGATCACCCTCCTCGACCGCCATGCGGACAACCGTCCGCCGTGCCGCCAGTCTTGCCGCCGACCGGGCCGCTGTCAACGGTCGCACGCTGGCAACACCCTGGACGCGAAGTCTGACCGAGATGCACGTTAAGAACTATTATGACCGGTACCGAAACACGTTCTTGACATGCCCGGTGGCCCGGAACACACTTGCGCCAATCGGCCCGCCGACCGCTGGACGGACATCCGTCCGCACACCCGGCGGGCCCCGACCCGGGAAGGGGTGGTGGCCGCGATGAGCGCAGGCGACCCGGTGGCGGACGGCAGGCCGGTGGTGTTCCGCAACGGGCTGGTGCTGACCATGGACGACCGGCACACGGTGCTGCCGGACGCCGACGTCCTCGTCGTCGGCGACCGCATCGCGGCCGTCGGCGTCGGCCTCGACGCGCCCGCCGACGCGGTCGAGATCGACGCCACCGGCGGGATCCTCATGCCCGGCATGATCGACACGCACCGGCACATGTGGCAGACGGCCATGCGCGGCTACGGCGCCGACTGGACCCTCACCCAGTACTTCGTCTGGTACTACCTCGACCACGGCCGGCTGTTCCGCCCCGAGGACGTGCACGCCGGCAACGTGCTCGCCGCCCTGGAGGCGATCGACGCCGGGGTGACCACCACCGTCGACTGGTCGCACGGCCTGCGCACCGTCGAGCACGCCGACGCGGCGGCCGACGCCCTCGAATCCGTGCCCGGCCGCTTCGTCCTCGCCTACGGCAACATCCAGCAGGGCCCCTGGGAGTGGGCCACCAGCCCCGAGTTCCGCGACTTCCACCGCCGCCGCATCGACGGGGGTCGCCTCGGCTTCCAGCTCGCCTTCGACGTCACCGGCGACCCGTCGTTCCCCGAGAAGGCCGCCTTCGAGGTCGCCCGGGAACTGGACGTGCCGGTGACCACCCATGCCGGGGTCTGGGGCGCCACCAACGACGACGGCATCCGGCTCATGCACGAGCACGGCTTCATGACCCCGTCCACGGTCTACGTGCACGCCGCCACGCTCAACCCCGACTCGTACCACCGCATCGCCGCCACCGGCGGCTCCGTGTCGGTGTCCACCGAGAGCGAGCAGAGCGCCGGCCAGGGCTACCCGCCCACCTGGGCGCTGCGCCGGCACGACATCGGCGTCTCGCTGTCGATGGACACCAGCGTCTGGTGGAGCGGCGACCTCTTCTCGGCCATGCGCGCCACCCTCGGCGCGGACCGCGCCCGGGAGCATCTCGACGCGCACGCCCGCCAGGAGACCGTCACCCACGCCCACCTGCGCGCCGAGCACGTCGTCGACTGGGCCACCCGGGGCGGCAGCCGCGCCCTCGGCATGGACTCGCAGGTGGGCAGCCTCCAGGTCGGCCGCAAGGCCGACGTGGTGCTGCTCAAGAACGACGCCTCGCCGGTGATGTTCCCGCTGCTCAACCCGTACGGGCACGTGGCCTTCCAGGCGCAGCGCGGCGACGTGCACACCGTGCTGGTCGACGGCCGGGTGGTCAAGCACGAGCACCGGCTGGTCGGGGTGGACCTGGCCGCCGCGCGGCGCGGGGTCGAGGCGACGGTGTCGTACCTGATGGACGCCATGGGCGAGGAGGCCTGGCGCAGGGGCATGAACCCCGACATCCCGGCCACGGCGGTGCTCGACAACCCGTACACGTACACCGAGTGGGACGCCGGCTCGGCCCAGTGGAAGCATTAGCCTGCCGCCCGGGTGACCGCCCGGGCGGCCGGTCGAGCACGGACGGAGGGAGCCCGATGGCACGCGAGGCGGGACCGGACTTCATCGAGGCCCTGGCCCGCGGGCTCGACGTGCTGCGCTGCTTCCGGCCGGGCCAGGCGGTGATGACGCTCAGCGAGGTCGCGGGCGTCACCGGCCTGGCCCGGCCCACCGTCCGCCGCATCCTGCTCACCCTGGAGGAGCTCGGCTACGTCCGGGTCGCCGACCGGGGGTACGCGCTGACTCCCCGGGTGCTGGAGCTCGGCATGTCCTACATCAACTCGCTGACCATGTGGGACGTCGCCCGGCCGCACATGCAGCGGCTCGTCGCGCAGACCGGCGAGTCCACCTCGATGGCCCAGCTCGACGGCGGCGACATCGTCTACGTCGCGCGGGTCGCCGTACCGAAGATCGTCACCCTGGCGGTGACCATCGGCACCCGCTTCCCCGCCCCCGCCACGTCGATGGGCAAGGTCCTGCTCGCCGCGCTCGACCCCGCCGGCCTCGACCGGGCGCTGGCCGAGCCGGGCCGCTCCGGGGTCGTCTCCCGGTGGCAGCCGGACCGCGCCGAGCTGGACCGGGCGCTGCGCGACGTGCGGGCCAAGGGCTGGGCGCTCGCCGACCAGGACCTCGCCCCCGGCATCCGCTCCGTGGCCACCGGCGTGCGCAACGGCGACGGCCGCATCGTCGCCGCGCTGAACGTGACCGTGCATGCGGCCGACACCACCGTGGAGACCCTGGTCGACGAGCACCTGCCGCGCCTGCTGCGCACCGCCGCCGACATCAGCCGAGACTGGGCGCTGCGCGACAGCGTCCCGCTGGCCGCGCCCGCCCCGGGCTGAGCGCCCCCAGGCCAGGCCCGGCACCGGCTTCGGCCGGGCGACCGAGCCCGACGCCGGACAGCCCCGCGTCGGCTGGGGTCGACCGCGCTGCCCGACCGGCGGCAGCACGCGCCGGGCCGGGCCGCCCGTCAACCGGCGGTGAGCCCCGTCAACCGGCGGTGAGCCCCGTCAACCGGCGGTGAGCCCCGTCAACCGGCGGTGAGCGCCCGGTGCAGGCGGCGCGCCTCGGTCACCACCCGGCTCGTCCCGCGCCGGCCGGCCACCTCGGCCAGCCCCGGCACCTCGACGCGCACCCCGGTGGCCGTGGCCGTCTCGGCGGCCAGGGTCAGCAGGTCGGGCAGGCCCCGGGGCGGGGTCGCCGCGGCGAGCAGCGGGGGCAGCGCCGCGGCCGTCAGCCGCCACACGCTCAGCGGCGCGCCCGCCCCCGCCGCGTCGCGCAGCGGCTCGACGGCGCGGGTCAGCTTCACCAGGTTGCCCGCGACCAGGTCGCCGAGCCGCGCGCCCACCCCGGCGGCGTCGAGCCGGCCGGTGGCGGCCAGGCCGAGCAGGGCGTCGAGCGCGGCGACCCGGTCGGCGCCGTGGCGCGCGCCGAGCCCGTAGGCCAGGGCGACGTCGACGGCGGGCCCGCCGGCACCGCCGCACTCGGCGAGCAGGGGCAGCGCCAGCGCGCCGTCGCGCCGGTCCAGGTCCGCGGCGGCGGTCACCTGCGGCAGCACGTACGCGGCGACGACGCCGAGGTGGTGCGGCAGCACCGACGGCCACATCCGCGCCCAGGTGGCGTGGTCCGTCTCCATCGGCGGCGGGTCGACGGTCAGCAGCCCGTACGGGTCGGGGTAGCCGGCCGGCGGGCGCAGCTCGACCGCGATCCGCCGGGGCGGGAGCTGGTCGTGCTGCCAGTCGTAGCCGACCTTGCGGGGGCGGCGGGCGAGCGGGATGATCCGGGCGACCGGGTCGGGCAGCCCGCCGCCGCGCAGCCAGGCGGCGAGCCGGTCGCCGGCCGGGGTGCGCAGCGCCTCCGCCTTGCCGGCGAGGGTGTCGTCGACGCCGGGGGGCAGCCGCAGCAGCGCCTGGGTGAGGTCCCACCGCCAGGGCTGGCGCTCGCCGAGCGCCGTGAGCCGCTCCAGCAGGGCCAGCGGGTCGAGCGCGCCGTTGGCCGAGGTGGGGGCGGCGAGCAGGCCGGCGGGGCCGGGCCCGCCGAGGTGGTGGCCGACCTCGGCGAGGCGGGCGCGCAGCAACGCGTGCGGCGCGGGCACCCGGGGATCGGTGACGACCAGCTCGCGCGGCGGCCCCTGCGGGCCGGTGCGTCGCACGGCGGCGAGCAGCGCGGCCCACCGACCACGCTGCGGGACGGCCGGGCGGGGCTCGCCTGCGGTCTCCAGCAGGTCGCTGACGAGGCCGCACAGGCAGCACGGGTCCCATTTGTGCTCGGCGGCCCAGGCCCAGTGCCGGCGGGCGAGGACCGGGTCGAGCGCGGCGCGCAGCCGCGGGCCGTCGGTCGGGGCGAGACGGACCAGCCCGTCGAGGATCCGGTCGAAGGGCTCGCCGCGGTGTTCGGTGCCGACGAGCGCGGCGACCTCCTCGGTGAGTTCGTCGAGGTCGGTGATCGGGGCCGGGGCGGGCGCGGGCGGGCCGGGGTGGGGCAGGTCGTCGCCGCGCGCGACGGCGACCGCCGGTGCCGTGTCGCCGCCGGCCGGGACGGGACCGCCGACCGCCGGGGCGGGGCCGTGCCGGGCCGCCAGGGCCGCCGCCCGGTCGCGCACGTCGACGGCGGGGTGCCCGGCGGCGACCGCGATCACCTCGGCGATCTGGGCCGCCCGGTCCGGGTGCCGGCGGGCGAGCCGGTCGAGCCAGGCGAGCTGGCCGCGCACCAGCGCCTTGTCGGGGCGCAGCAGGACCTCGCGGGAGGCCGCGAGCACGGCCTCCGGCTCCGGGTCGGGCAGGGCGCGCAGGGCCTTCTGCGCCATGACGGCGACCGGGGCCGGTGCGTCGGCGAGCAGGCGCAGGTAGTCGGTGGCGCGGGCGGCGACCTCCTGCGCGCTGGGCGCAAGCTCGTGCAGCAGGACGGTGAACGCGCGCAGCGCGGCCGGGCGGTCGCCGCGCAGCAGCCGGCCGACGGCACCGTCGAGCAGGGCCGCCCGGTCGACGACCCCGTCGGCGGCGAGCCGCGCGAGCGCGGTGGGCAGGACGTGGCGGTGCCGGCTCTCCCAGTCGGTGTGGACCTCGTCGAACATCATGGGCGCGCCGATGCCGTCGATCTCGAACAGCCGGGGCAGCAGCGCGGGCAGCAGCGGGTCGTTGCGTAGCCGGTCGAGCAGCGGCACGGGCGCGCCGCGGCGGCGGTCGGGGGTGGCCAGCGACTGCACCCACAGCTCGACGAAGCGCTCCCCCGTCGGCGGCGCGGCGTCGGCGGGCAGCAGCCCGGCGGCGAACCGCCAGTGCCCGATCCAGGCGTCGCGGGCCAGCTTGTCGGCCAGCCGGCGGGCCAGCTCGGGCAGCCAGTCGATGCCCCGCTCGGCGGCGACGACGCGGACGAGCCGGGCCGCCCGGTCGCCGTCGACGGTGACGGAGCGGCGGGTGAGGATCGCGGCGGCCTGGGCGGCGGTGGGCAGGCAGCCGACCACGGCGACGGCCAGGGCGGTGCCCTTGGCGCTGCCCCAGAAGGTGGACCGGCGCGTCTTGAACCACTCGGTCAGCTCGACGCCGACGGCGCGGCGGCGCTGCTCGGGCAGCCCGGTCAGGGCGGCGGCGACGAGGTCGGCCGACCCGGCGTCGACGAGGTCGAACAGGTCGCTGCTGCCGCCAGCCGCCAGCTCCCACTGACGCCGGACCGTGGACTTCACACCGCCTCCCGCGCGACGGAGCCGGCCATCCGGGTGGCCAGCGCGTGCTTGCACGGCCCGCGCTGGCCGCGGTGCTTGGCCCACCAGGGGCAGGTGCAGGTGTACGCGTCGTCGGCGAGCCGCCGCACCCGGTAGACCTGGTCTGCGCTGCGGACGGTGGCCCCGGCGTCGTCCGCGTCGACGGCGCCGGACTCGACCAGCGCCCGCGCGCCCACCAGGCGGGGGTTGTCGCGCTCGGCCCGGCCCGCGTCGTAGGGCATGACGCGGTGGAAGTACGCCGCCTCGGCGACGTCGTAGCCGACCCGTCCCGCGGTGCCGAGCTGGGCGAGGGCGCCCCGCACCCGGGCGGCGTCGAGGCCGGCGGCGCTCGCCAGGGCGTCCACGTCGATCGTCGGGTCCCAGGCCAACAGGGCCGAGACCAGCTCGGCGTCGTCGGCGACGTCGTCGCCGGCGAGGGCGGCCAGCGCGGCGCCCTCGCCGGAGAAGCCCCGGTAGGGCTCCGGCGACAGGGTCAGCGACAGCCGCAGCGCCCCGGTGTCCAGCTCCCAGGTGCTGGGCAGCGCCCCGGCGCCGGGCGCGACGGTCGGACCGTAGACGGTCAGGGTGCGGGCGTGGCGCAGCAGGCCGCGCAGGGCGGCGAGCCGGCCCGCGCCGGCCAGGCAGACCGCGCCGGCCACGGGCCGGGAGGTCAGCCGCAGGCTCCGCCCGGCGGGCACGGCCCAGAGCACCGACCGGTCCCCGGCGGTCGGCAGCCGGCGCAGGAACGTCGCCGCCTCGGCCGCCGGAAGCTGCGCGCGCGGCTCGAACCCGGCGGCGAGCACCTGCACCTCGGCGAAGCCGCGCAGCCACCGCTGCGGTAGGGGCACCTTCTTCTCCACGACCGCGCCGTCCATCGTCTCCACGGTGAGGTCGTCGGGGCCAACGGACAGGCGCAGCGGGTCGAGGCCGCCGACGCGCGACAGCGCCTCGCGCAGCGGGTTGTTGACGTCCACGTTGGTGGTGCCGTGCTCCAGCACGTCGCCGTCGAGCCCGTCGGGCAGGGCGTCCAGGCGGGCGTAGACGCCGCAGCAGCCGGAGAACGACTCGAAGCGCAGCCGGTCGCGGCTGCCGGTGACCACCGGGTCGAGGCTGGCCGGGCTCACCGGCCGGAAGTAGCGGGTGCGGGCGACCTCGGCGACCGCGAGCAGCCCGACGGCGGCGGCCTGCGGCGTGGTGAGGAAGCCGCTGAAGAAGCGGGGGTTCGGGGCGGGCCCGCCGCTGGTGGACAGGGCGAGGCCGGACCGGCTCAGGGCGGAGGATCCGAGGTACCTGTACGTCTGTTGGGCGCTCACGGGCCCGGACGGTACAAGATCCCCCCGACACCGCGCCCCGGCCGGGCCTCTCGCGCCCTTGGGTCACCAGGGGTGCAGGGTGCCGTCCTCCAGGCGGTTGACCGGCAGGTACGCCGGGGAGTAGGGGTAGCGGGCGGCGGCCTCCTCGTCGATGTCCACCCCGAGCCCCGGCGTCTCGGCGGGGTGCAGGTAGCCGTCGGCGAAGTGGTAGCCGTGCGGGAACACCGCGTCGGTCTCCTCGGTGTGCCGCATGTATTCCTGCAGGCCGAAGTTCGGGATCGCGAGGTCCAGGTGCAGGGCGGCGGCCAGGCAGACCGGCGACAGGTCGGTGGCGCCGTGGGAGCCGCTGCGCACGTGGTGCAGCGCGGCGTAGTCGAAGATGCGCCGCAGGTGGGTGATGCCGCCGGCCCGCACCACGGTGGTGCGGACGTAGTCGATGAGCTGCTCGCGGATGAGCGTGGTGGCGTCCCAGACGGAGTTGAACACCTCGCCGGTGGCGATCGGCGTGGTGGTGTGCTGCCGGATGAGCCGGAAGCCCTCCTGGAACTCGGCGGGGACCGGGTCCTCCAGCCAGGTCAGCGCGTACGGCTCCAGGCTGCGGCCGAGCCGGGCCGCCTCGATGGGGGTGAGCCGGTGGTGCACGTCGTGCAGCAGCCGCAGCGTCGGGCCGAACTCCTCGCGGACCCGGGCGAACACGCCGGGGGTGTGGGCCAGGTAGCGGGCCGTCGACCAGACCGTCTCGGTGGGCAGCGCCGCGTCGGCCGGCTCGTAGAACATCTTGTCGGCGCTGACGCCGTACGTCTTGGCCAGGCCCGGCACGCCGCTCTGCACCCGCACCGCCCGGTAGCCGAGGTCGACGAAGCGGGCCACCTCGGCCAGCACCTCGTCCACGGTCTCGCCGTTGGCGTGGCCGTAGACGGTGACGCCCTCGCGGGACCGGCCGCCGAGCAACTGGTAGACCGGCAGGCCGGCGACCTTGCCCTTGATGTCCCACAGCGCGGTGTCCACCGCCGCGACGGCGCTCATGGTGACCGGGCCGCGCCGCCAGTACGCCCCCTGGTAGAGGTACTGCCAGGTGTCCTCGATCCGGGCCGGGTCGCGCCCGATCAGCAGCGGCACGACGTGTTCGCGCAGGTACGCCTCGACGGCCAGCTCGCGGCCGTTGAGGGTGGCGTCGCCGACCCCGGTGACGCCCTCGTCGGTGATGATCTTCAGGGTGACGAAGTTGCGGCCGGGGCAGGTGACGATGACCCGGGCGTCGACGATCCTCACGCGCTCTCCTCCGTCGTGTCGGTGGCGGGGCCGGTGGCGTCGGCCGGCGCGGCGAGCACCCCGGCGAGCCACGCGAGCTGCCGGCGGACCTGCACCGCCTCCCCTCCCTCGTGGCCGTTGAACGGGTAGACGTGCACCACCCGCTGCGGCGGCTCCGGCCGGCCGTTGGCGGCGCCGTACTGGTTGTGGGCGGCGAACACGGTGCTCGGCGGGCACACGGTGTCGCGCAGGCCGACGCCGAAGTGCGCGGGCGCGACCGCCCGGCGGGCGAAGGTGACGCCGTCGACGTAGGACAGGGTGCGCCGCACCGCCTCCTCGGCCGTCCGGTCGGCGGCGAGGTAGCGGGCGATCTCGCCGTACGGCTCGGCGTCGGTGATCTCGATGGCCCGCTGGACGTGGCACAGGAAGGGCGCGGTCGTGATCAGGGCCGCCAGGTCGTCGACGAGGCCCGCCACCGCGAGGGCGATCCCCCCGCCCTGGCTGTTGCCGGCGGCGACGATCCGGCCGGGGTCGACGCCCGGCAGCGCACGGGCCGCCTGCACGGCCCGCACGGCGTCGGTGATCAGCCGCCGGTAGTAGTAGTCCTCGGGCGCGAGGATTCCCCAGGTCACCGGCCAGGGGCCGCCCGGGGCGCCGGCGCGTGGGTCGGGGGTGTCGCCGGCCGCGTAGTGGCCGGACTGGCCCCGGGCGTCCATCAACAGGTGCGCGTAGCCGGCCACCGGCCAGGTGAGGCGCTCGTGCGGCAGGCCCCGGCCGCGCCCGTAGCCGACGTACTCCACGACGAGGGGCAACGGCCCGTCCGCGCCGGCGGGACGGGTGTACCAGGCCCGCACCGGGTCACCGCCGTAGCCGGCGAACGTGACGTCCCAGGTGTCGACGAGTCGCAGGTGGGTCGGCTCGGGCCGGACGTTGACGAGCACGGGGTGCTCGGCCGCCGCCGCGAGGGTGGCCCGCCAGAACGCGTCGAAGTCGGCGGGCTCGGCCACGGTGGGGGCGTACTGCCGGAGCTGGTCGAGGGGCAGGTCGAAGTGGGGCATGGAACCTCTCCGAAATTTTCGAGGACTGTAACACGCGCGATGCCCAGGTACGATGACCCCCGTCGATCCACTCCGGGCGGGACGAGCCTTGACATGCCCATTTAGGGCCCTTAAGTTGCCCGAAATAGGTCACGCGGGGATTTCCGAAAATTTCGGGCCGGCTCGCCGTCGCCAGTCGTCGCGGGCCACCGGGGAGCCTCCCGGGCCCGGCTGAAGGGGTGTGGCATGAACAGTCAGCTGCCCGTCCACGACGCGGAGGCGTCCCCGGACGCCGCGCGGTGGCGCGACCCGCGGCTGAGTCCGACCGAGCGCGCCGACGCCCTGCTGCCGCTGATGTCGCTTGAGGAGAAGATCGCCCAGCTCGTCGGGGTGTGGGTCGGCGCCGACGCCTCCGGCGAGGGGGTCGCGCCGCACCAGGCCGACATGGTCGACGGCGAGCTGCGGTGGAGCGACGTCATCCGGCACGGGCTGGGGCAGCTGACCCGGCCGTTCGGCACCGCACCGGTCGACCCCGTGGCCGGCGCGCGCTCGCTGGCCGCGTCCCAGGCCGGGATCGCGGCGGCGAGCCGGTTCGGCATCCCGGCACAGGTGCACGAGGAGTGCCTCACCGGCTTCGCCGCCTGGCGCGCGACCGTCTACCCGACGCCGCTGAGCTGGGGCGCGTCCTTCGACCCCGAGCTGGTCGAGCAGATGGCCGGCCAGATCGGCCGGTCCATGCGGGCGGCCGGGGTCCACCAGGGCCTGGCGCCGGTGCTCGACGTGACCCGCGACTACCGGTGGGGCCGCACCGAGGAGACCATCGGCGAGGATCCGTACCTCGTCGGGACGACCGGCGCGGCGTACGTGCGTGGCCTGGAGGCCGCCGGCATCGTCGCCACCCTCAAGCACTTCGCGGGCTACTCGGCCTCGCGCGGCGGACGCAACCTGGCCCCGGTGTCGATGGGCCGCCGTGAGCTGGCCGACGTCATCCTGCCGCCGTTCGAGATGGCGCTGCGCCTCGGCGGCGCCCGTTCGGTGATGCACTCCTACGCCGAGATCGACGGCCTGCCCGTGGCCGCCGACGAGGGACTGCTGACCCGGCTGCTGCGCGACGAGTGGGGCTTCACCGGCACCGTGGTCGCCGACTACTTCGCGGTGCGCTTCCTCCAGACGCTGCACGCGGTCGCCGCCGACGGCGTCGAGGCGGCCCGGCTCGCCCTGCGCGCCGGGATCGACGTGGAGCTGCCCACCGTCGACGCGTTCGGTCCCCCGCTGGTCGAGGCGGTCCGCGCCGGCGAGGTCGACGAGGCGCTGATCGACCGCGCGCTGCGCCGGGTGCTGGCGCAGAAGGCCGAGCTGGGCCTGCTCGACCAGGGCTGGCAGCCGCTGCCCGACGGCGTCGACGGGCTACGCCTCGACGACGCGGGCGCGCAGGAGGTGGCCCTGCGCCTGGCCCGCGAGTCCGTGGTCCTGCTGCGCAACGACGGCGGGCTGCTGCCGCTGGCCGCCGGCCGCCGCGTCGCCCTCGTCGGTCCGGTCGCCGACGACCCGATGGCGATGCTCGGCTGCTACACGTTCCCCTCCCACGTGGGGGTGCGCCACCCCGAGCACGGGCTCGGCGTGGAGCTGGCCTCCCTGCGCGAGGCCCTCGGCCGCCTGCTCCCGGGTCTCACCCACGCCCCCGGGTGCGCGGTCACCGGCGACGACACCTCCGGCTTCGCCGCGGCGGTCGCGGCGGCCACCGAGGCCGACGTGTGCGTGCTCGCCGTCGGCGACCGTTCCGGCATGTTCGGCCGTGGCACGTCCGGCGAGGGCTGCGACGCCACCGACCTGCGGCTGCCCGGGGTCCAGCCCGACCTGATCCGGGCGGTGCTCGCCACCGGCACGCCCGTGGTGTTGGTGCTGCTGACCGGGCGGCCGTACGCTCTCGGGCCCGAGGTCGACTCCGCCGCGGCCGTGGTGCAGGCGTTCTTCCCCGGCCAGCGCGGCGGGCAGGCCATCGCCGAGGTGCTCACCGGCGCGGTGAACCCGTCCGGGCGGCTGCCCGTCGGCGTGCCCCGGGACGCCGGCGCCCTGCCGTCGACCTACCTCAACCCGGCGCTGGGCCGCCGGTCGGAGGTGTCGTCGGTCGATCCCACCCCGGTGTTCCCGTTCGGCCACGGGCTGAGCTACACGACGTTCGAGTGGCACGACGCGGGCGTACGCGGGGTCGACGAGGCCCCTGCCACCGGCGGCGACCGCCTCGACTGGGCGGTCGACGGCGAGGTCGAGGTCGACGTGACGATCCGCAACACCGGCGACCGGGCCGGCACCGAGGTCGTCCAGCTCTACCTGCACGACCCGGTCGCGCAGACCACCCGGCCGGTGGTCCGCCTGGTCGGCTACGCCCGCGTCCCGCTCGCGCCGGGCGAGAGCGCGCGGGTGACGTTCGCAGTGCCCGCCGACGTCACGTCCTTCACCGGCGCGCACGGCCGGCGCGTCGTCGAGCCGGGCGACGTGGAGCTGCGGCTCGGCCGGTCCAGCGGCGAGTTCGCCGCCGCCCTCCCGCTGCGCCTCGTCGGCGCCGAACGCACCGTCGGCCACCAGCGTCGACTGGTGTCGACCGCACGCATCGCCCCCGCCGCCGTCCCGCAGTCCGCCTAGGCACCTCCGCCCCGTCCTGGAGGCCGTCGATGACCACCCCCGACACCCTCACCCCGCCGCCGGTGCCCCCGACGCGGGACGCCGCCCGGCCGGCGGGCCGCCCCGCGCGGCGCCGCCGGGGGCGGCGCCGCACCTGGCGGCAGGCGCTGCGCAAGGACTGGCAGCTCTATTCGCTCGCCGTGGCACCCCTGGTGTTCTTCCTGGTCTTCCGCTACCTGCCGATGGCCGGCAACGTGATCGCCTTCCGGCGGTTCTCCCCCGGCGGCAGCCTGTTCGGCGAGACCTGGGTGGGCCTGCGCTACGTACGCCTGTTCCTGGCCGACCCGACGTTCTGGGAGGTGTTCACCAACACCCTCGTGCTCGGGACGCTGACCCTGCTGTTCTGCTTCCCCCTGCCGATCGTCCTGGCGCTGCTGCTCAACGAGGTCCGCGCCCGCCGGCTCAAGCGGTTCGTGCAGTCGGTGTCCTACCTGCCGCACTTCCTGTCCATCGTGATCGTGGCCGCCATGGTCATGCAGTTGACGTCGATGGACGGGACGGTCAACCAGATCGTGCGCGGCCTCGGGGGTGAGGCCGTGCCGTTCCTCCAACAGCCGGAGTGGTTCCGCACCATCTACGTCTCCTCCGAGGTCTGGCAGACCGTCGGCTGGGGCACGATCCTCTACCTCGCCGCGCTGACCACCATCGACGAGAACCTCTACGAGGCGGCCCGCATCGACGGGGCGAACCGGTGGCGGCAGACCTGGCACGTGACGCTGCCCGGCATCCGGCCCACGATGGTGACGCTGCTGATCCTCAACATCGGCACGTTCATGGCGGTCGGGTTCGAGAAGATCCTGCTGCTGTACAACCCGCTGACCTATCCGACCGCCGACGTGATCTCCACGTACCTCTACCGGATGGGCTTCGAGTCCAGCAACTTCAGCTATGCCGCCGCGATCGGCCTGTTCGAGGCCGTGATCGGGCTGACCCTGGTCCTGTCGGCGAACGCCATCTCCAAGCGCACGGTGGGGACGAGCCTGTGGTGACCGTGGAAGCCGCCGAGACCGGCGAGACCCGGCGGGTGACCCGCCGGCCGAAGGGGATCCGCCCGACCCGGGGCTACCGGGTCTTCCAGGCGGTCAACGCCGTCATCCTCACCGGCGTCGTGATCGTGACGCTGTACCCGTTCGTCAACATCGTGGCCCGCTCGCTCAGCGACGAGGCGTACATCATCGCCGGGCGGGTCAACCTCGTCCCGCGCGGGTTCAACCTGACGACGTACAAGCTGGTGATGTCCGACGCGCTGTTCTGGACGAACTACCGCAACACGGTGGTGTACACGGTGGTCGCCACGGTCATCTCCATCGTGCTGACCACCTGCTACGCGTACGTGCTGTCGAAGCCGCGGCTCAAGGGGCGCGGTGCGCTGGTCGGCATCGCCGTGTTCACCATGTTCTTCTCCGGCGGGCTGATCCCCAACTACGTGCTGATCACCAGCCTGGGCATGAAGAACACCATCTGGGCGGTCGTCGTGCCCAACGCCATCAACGTGTTCAACCTGCTGGTGATGAAGGCGTTCTTCGAGAGCCTGCCGGAGGAGCTGGAGGAGGCCGCCGCCGTCGACGGGCTGAACACGTACGGGACGCTGCTGCGGATCGTGCTGCCGCTGTCCAAGGCCATCATCGCCACGATGGTGCTGTTCTACGCCGTGTCGTTCTGGAACTCGTGGTTCACCGCGTTCCTCTACCTGGACCAGCAGGACATGTTCCCGGTGACCGTCTACCTACGCAACCTCATCGCGGGGGCCACCACCGCCCAGTCGGCCGGCGGCGTCGCCGAGTCCGACGCCGTCCAGGCCGCCGCGACCCTGCAGGCGGTGACCATCGTGCTCACCACCCTGCCCATCCTGGCGGTCTACCCCTTCATCCAGCGCTACTTCGTGTCGGGCGTGATGCTCGGCGCGGTCAAGGGGTAGCCCGGCGATGTTCCCCCACCACCCCACCACCGTTCGGAAAGGACGAGCCGTGCTCCACAGAACGTGGCGGCGCGCGGCCATAGCCGCAGCCAGCCTGCTCACCCTCACCCTCGTCGCCTGCTCCGAGGAAGCCAGCGACGCCAAGGACCTGTCCGGCAACCGGGCCGGCGCCATGGCGGACTACGCCGTCGGCACCCAGTTCACGGCGACGGAGCCGCTCTCCTTCTCCATCCTCTACAACAACCACCCGAACTATCCACTGAAGAACGAGTGGCTGTTCTGGTCGGAGCTGACCAAGCGGACCAACGTCAAGCTCGAACCGGTCGCCGTGCCGTTGAGCGACTACGAGCAGAAGCGCAGCCTGCTCGTCGGCGCCGGCGACGCCCCGCTGATCATCCCGAAGACCTACCACCCGGCGGAGAACCAGTTCGTCTCCTCCGGGGCGATCCTGCCGGTGAGCGACTACCTGGACCTGATGCCGAACTTCAAAGAGAAGATCGACAAGTGGGGGCTGAAGCCGGAGATCGACACCCTGCGCCAGTCCGACGGTAAGTTCTACCTGCTGCCGGGCCTGCACGAGAAGCCCTGGCAGGAATACACGGTGGCGGTCCGCACCGACATCCTCGACGAGCTCAAGCAGCCGGTCCCGAAGACGTGGGACGAGCTCTACACCGTGCTCAAGGCGATGAAGGCGAAGTACCCGGACTCGTACCCGTACTCGGACCGGTGGAGCAAGCCCACCCCCGGCGGCGCGCTGCTGCGGATCGCCGGCAGCTCCTTCGGCACCCAGGCCGGCTGGTCCTTCCAGCACAGCACCTGGGACCCGGCCGCCGGCAAGTTCGTCTACACCGGGGCCACCGAGCAGTACAAGCAGATGATCCAGTACCTCAACAAGCTGGTCACCGAGGGGCTGCTCGACCCCGAGAGCTTCACCCAGAGCGACGAGGCCGCCCGCCAGAAGCTCGCCAACGGCAAGTCCTTCGTCATCTCCAGCAACGCCCAGACCCTGGTCAACGACTACCGGCCGGACCTGGCCAAGACCATCCCCGGCGCGAAGCTGGTCAACATCCCGCTGCCGGTCGGCCCGGCCGGCGAGATCAACCCCGCCTCCCGGCTGGAGAACGGCGTCATGATCTCCAAGAAGGCCCGGGACAGCAAGAACTTCGTGGCGATGATGCAGTTCATCGACTGGCTCTACTACTCCGACGCCGGCCAGGAGTTCGCCAAGTGGGGCATCGAGGGCACCACGTTCGTCAAGGACGCCGCCGGCAAGCGGATGCCCGCCCCCGACGTCGACATGATCGGGCTCAACCCCAAGGGCACCAAGCACCTGCAGAAGGACTTCGGCTTCGCCAACGGGGTCTTCGCCTACGGCGGCAAGCTGGACCTGATGCAGTCCTTCTTCTCCCCGGAGGAGCTGGAGTTCCAGAAGGTGATGAACACGCGCAAGCCGGTCGAGGTGCCGCCGCCGGCCCCGCTCACCGACGCCGAGCGCGAGCAGGTGTCGCTGTGGGAGACACCGCTGAAGGACTACGTCACCCAGAACACGCTCAAGTTCATCCTGGGCCAGCGACCGCTGACCGAGTGGGACGCCTACGTCGGTGAGCTGAAGGCCAAGAACGCCGACCAGTACATCGAGGTGGTCAACAAGGCGTACGAGCGGTTCAAGAAGGACAACGGCTGACCGTCCGGTCCCGGCCGGGCCCCACCACCGGGGGCCGGCCGGGACCGGCGGGCCCGGCCGGCACGACGAGCAGGACAAGGACGACATGCGGATCCACGTTCCAGACCGGCCCACGGGCCGGCTGACCGACGCCTGGCGGGCCTGCGTCGGCACCGGCCGGTTCGAGCTGGCGCTGCGGCGCGACTACCAGGACTCGCTGGCGCTCGTCCAGCGGGACATCGGCTTCCGGCACATCCGGGGGCACGGCCTGCTCAGCGACGGCGTCGGCGTGCACCGCCCCTACGAGTACGCGGGGTCGCGGCGCGTGCGGCACTCGTTCACGTACGTCGACCAGGTCGTCGACGCGTACCTGGAGCTGGGGATCCGGCCCTTCGTGGAGCTGGGCTTCATGCCCTCGGGCCTGGCCTCCGGCGACCAGACGGTGTTCTGGTGGCAGGGCAACGTCACCCCGCCGCGGTCCTGGACCGAGTGGGCGGACCTGGTCCGGGCCACGGTCGCGCACCTGGTCGACCGGTACGGCCTCGACGAGGTGCGCGGTTGGCCCATCGAGGTGTGGAACGAGCCGAACCTGACGGCCTTCTGGCAGGATGCGGACCGCGACGCCTACCACCGGCTGTACGAGGTGTCGGCGCACGCCGTGAAGGAGGTCGACGCGTCCCTGCAGGTCGGCGGCCCGGCCATCTCCCCCGGCTCCGACGAGTGGCTGGTGCCCTTCGCCGAGTTCGTCGCCGCGCGGGACGTGCCGTGCGACTTCGTCAGCCGGCACGCCTACACCTCCGGCCCGGCGCAGCACGTGCCGTTCGGCACCCACCAGACCCTGGCCCCGGCGGAACACCTGCTGGAGCAGTTCGCCACGCCGCGCCGGCTGCTGGCCGGCACCGCCCTGGCGGAGCTGCCCGTGCACATCACCGAGTTCAACTCCTCCTACCGGCCCGACAACCCGATCCACGACACCGCGTTCCACGCCGCGTACCTCGCCCCCGTGGTGGCCGCCGGCGGCGACCTCGTCGACTCCTTCTCGTACTGGACGTTCAGCGACATGTTCGAGGAGGTGGGGATCCCGACGGCGCTGTTGCACGGCGGCTTCGGCCTGCTCACCCACCGGCAGCTCAAGAAGCCCACCTACCACCTGTACGCGTTCCTGGCCCGGATGGGCGACCAGGTCCTCGCCCGCGGCGCGGACCACCTGGTCACCCGCGACGCCGACGGCCGGGTCACCGTGCTGGCGTGGGCACCGGTGGACGTCACCGGCCGCGAGCCGGTGCCGCAGCGGCACACCCTGGCGCTGTCGGTGCCGCTGGACGCGCCCGGGGCGACGTCGGCGTACCTGGCGCGCTCGTCGGTGAGCGAGGAGGCCGGCAACGTCCACGCGGCCTGGGCGGAGATGGGCCGGCCCCGGTCCCCGCTGCCGCGCCAGCTCGACGCGCTGCGGGAGGCCGCCGAGCCGGCCCGCGCCCACCGCAGCCTGCCGGTGACGGCCGGCCGGGTGGAGGTCGACCTCACCCTCGCCCGGCACGAGGTGACCCTGGTGGAGATCGACGCGGTGCGCGACGAGACCCCGCCGTGGTGGGACGGCGACCGGCTGCTCGGCCTGCCCGGCCGCGACGGGACCGGCCACGGCGGCGACGGGCGAGCCCACGGCGGGCGGGCCGGCGGGGACGACCGCCCGTGAGCGGCGACGCCGCGCGCGCCGCCCGGCAGTTCGGCGAGGGCCCGCTGTCGCGGTCCGCCGCGCGGGTCTACACCCTGCTCGTCGTCGAGCTGCTCCTGCTGCTGGCCTGCCTGCCCGGCCTGGTGCCGCTGGTCCTGCTCGACGCCGACGCGAGCAACATCCCGCTCTACGCCGCCTGCGCGCTGCCGCTGGGCCCGGCGCTGTCGGCCGCGCTGTACGCGCTGCACCACCAGCGCCCCGACCTGACCGACCTGCGGCCCGCCGCCGCGTTCCGGCGCGGTTACCGGGCCAACCTGGCGGGGGTGCTGCGGATCTGGCTGCCGCTGCTGGCGCTGCTCACCGTCGTCGCGGTGAACCTCGCCCACCTGGACGTCGCGGGCGTGCCCCGGTGGTGGGCGGTGCCGCTGGTCGGCGTCGCCGCGCTGGCGGCCCTCGTCGGGTCGAACGCGCTGGTGATCACCTCCCTGTTCGCGTTCCGGGCCCGCGACGTGGCCCGCCTCGCCCTGCACTTCGTGGTGCGCGCCCCCGGGGTGGGCATCGGCACGGCTCTGGTGCTGGTGGCGGGTGCCGCCGTCACGGCGGTCACCTCGGAGGCGGTGCTCGCGCTGGCGGGCTCGGTGTGCGCCCTCGCGCTGCTGCGCGTCGCCGCCCCGATGGTCGACACGATCCGCAAGGAGTTCACCGCATGAACCTGCCCCCCGCCACGACCGGCCCCGCCACCGCCGGCCACGACACGACGGGCCACGGCGGGGGCGTGCACGCCGCCTGGCTGCCGCCGGAGGCGTTCGCCCCGCTCGGCTCGCGTCGCGTCCTCGTGCGCGGCGACGGGATGCTCGTCGACACCGTCTTCGACGAGGTCGAGCGGGCCTGCGCCCGGCACGGCGGGCGGGCGGACCGGACCGCCGGGGACCGGGAGGTGGACCTGGTGCTCGCGCTGCGCGACGCCGGTCCCCTGCCCGCGCCGGCGGCGGCGCTGGCCCGGACGGCCGGCGCCGGCGGGCCGCTCGGCGCGGAGGGGTTCGCGCTGGCCCGCGCCGAGGGCGTCACGGTGGTGCTGGCCGACGCGCCGGCCGGCCTGCTCTACGGGCTGTTCCACGTGGTGCGCCTCGGCGCGGCGGCGTTCGAGGGGGACCACCCGGCGCGGCGGCACGCGCCGGCGATGGCGCGGCGCATGCTCGACCACTGGGACAACGTCGACGTGGACCCGGTGATGGGGCAGGTCGAGCGGGGCTACGCGGGCGGGTCGATCTTCTGGCGGGCCGGGGCGGCGCGCCGCGACCTCGACCGGGTCCGCGCGTACGGGCGGCTGCTCGCCGCGTGCGGCGTCAACGCGATCTCGGTGAACAACGTCAACGTCCACGCGACCGAGGCGCGGTTGCTCACCGACCGCCTCGGCGACGTCGCCGAGCTGGCCGACGCGCTGCGCCCCTACGGCGTGCGGGTGCACCTGTCGGTCACCTTCGCCGCGCCCGTCGTCCTCGGCGGCCTGCCGACCGCGGACCCGCTCGACCCGGCGGTGCGCGCGTGGTGGGCCGCCGCGACCCGCCAGGTGTACGAGCGCATCCCCGACTTCGGCGGCTACGTGGTGAAGGCCGACTCCGAGGGGCAGCCGGGCCCGTTCACGTACGGCCGCGACCACGCCGACGGCGCGAACCTGCTCGCGGAGGCCCTCGCGCCGTTCGGGGGCGTCGTGTACTGGCGGGCGTTCGTCTACAACCACCGGCAGGACTGGCGGGACCGCTCGACCGACCGGGCGCGGGCCGCGTACGACCACTTCGCCCCGCTCGACGGCCGGTTCCGCGACAACGTGGTGGTGCAGGCGAAGTTCGGCCCGATCGACTTCCAGCCCCGGGAGCCGGTGTCGCCGGTGCTGGCCGCGATGCCGGCGACCCGGCTGGCGGTGGAGTTCCAGGTCACCCAGGAATACACGGGCCAGCAGCAGCACGTGTGCTATCTCGCGCCCTGCTGGAGCGAGGTGCTGACGTTCGCGCCGTGGGGGCCCGGCGGGCCGACGGTCGCCGACGTGGCCGCCGGCTCGGGGCCGGGTCCGGCGACCGGCGGCGGCCTGGCCGCCGTGGCCAACGTCGGCGACGACCCGTTCTGGACCGGGCACCCCCTCGCCCAGGCCAACCTGTACGCCTACGGCCGGCTCGCCTGGGACCCCGGCCTCGACCCGATCGCGGTCCTCGACGAGTGGATCGACCTCACCTTCCCCGCGTCGACGGTCGGCGACCCGGCGCTGGTGCGCGAGACGCTGCACGCCGTCATGGACAACTCGTGGCGCACCTACGAGCGGTACACCGCCCCGCTGGGCGTCGGCTTCATGGTCAGCCCGGCCCGCCACCACTACGGCCCCGACGTCGACGGCTACGAGTACTCGCGGTGGGGCACCTACCACTTCGCCGACCGCGACGGGGTGGGCGTGGACCGCACCCGCGCCACGGGCACCGGCTTCACGGGCCAGTATCCGCAGCCGTGGTCGCAGGTGTACGAGTCGCTGTCCGACTGCCCGGACGAGCTGCTGCTGTTCTTCCACCACGTCCCGTACGGGCACGTGCTGCGCAGCGGGTCGACCGTCATCCAGCACATCTACGACACCCACTTCGCCGGGGTGCAGCAGGTGGCGCAGATGCGGCAGCGGTGGCGACGCCTCACCGGGGTGATCGACCCGGCGGTGCACGCCCGGGTGGCCGAGCGCCTCGACGAGCAGCTGCGCTGCGCCATCGAGTGGCGTGACCAGGTCAACACGTACTTCTTCCGCAAGTCAGGGGTGCCGGACGTGCGCGGGCGGACGATCCACTGAACGCGGGCGGCGGGCTGTCAATCATGTGACAGCTTCCCGGCCGCCGCCCCGCGTCAGCCCGGGTTCCCGCAGGTCGGAAGGTGGAGCGTCGGCGGCGGGCCCGGGGCGACGCCGGCGGGCGGCCCGGACGGCGTTCCCACGGCGCGGCCCGCCTGCCTAGGCTCGCACGGTGATCGAACCCGCTGGTCCGGACCCGCTGCCGGCCGTGCCGGAGGACGACGGCCGGGGCGCGGGCGACCGGCCGCGTGTCCTGCTCGTCGTGCTCGTCGCGGCCCTCGTCTTCCTGGTGCCGGTGACCATCGTCTTCCTCGCGACCGAGGGGATCGACAGGGCAGACAAGTACGCGAGCGTGTTCGGGCTGTTCGCGGGGATCTCCAGCGTGCTCGTCGGCCTCGTGTCGCTGCTTCCGCGCCGGCGGGACCGGCAGGCGGGTCCCGGCGGCAACGGGAACCCGGAGAACGGCGGCCCGGGAGGCGGTGGTCGCGAGTCCAGCGGCCCCCGCTCGCAGCAGCGCAGCCGAACGTTCGGGTTCACCGCCGGCGTGGTGGGGACCACGATCCTCTCGTGCACCGTGGCGACGACCACGCAGTCGAGCCTGAACGCGCCGCCCCCCGTCGACGAGCCGCCGCCGTTCGCGGTCGTCGCCGCCGTCGACTGGCCGTGGTGCGACGTTGCGGTGCTCGCCGCGGCGGCGCCCGCCCGGCTCCCGGCCCTGCCGCAGCGGTACACGCCCGGGGGCTGGGCCGACTGGTTCACCCGGCTCGGGGGCACCCGGACCGGCGCCGCCGGGTGACGCTGACCATGCGGTCCCGCTCGGATGCCACCGTCACCGTCACGGACATCCGTGCCACGGTGGCCCGGCGGAGTGAGCCGCCCGAGGCCTCGACCACCGTCGGCCTCGTCTGCGGGGGGCCCGGCGACGACGAGCCCGTGGGCGACGCGCTCCGGTTCGACCTCGACGTCGAACCCGCCCGCTCGACCGGGGGCGTCCGATTCCCGCTCGCCGTCACCCGGTCCGCGTCGGTGCTGCCCGTGCGGGCGCAGTCCGGCCAGCGGCAGGTCCTCTCCTGGCGGCTGGAGATCGACTGGGCGTCGCAGGGCCGGCGGGGGACCCTCACCGTGGACGAACTGGACGGGCTTCCGCTGCTCACGGGCGGCGAGGGGCGTTCACGCTGCTTTTACGCGGAAACCGGCACGCTCATCGAGGGCTTCCCCGGCGAGGAATGCCCGACCCGCTGACCACCCCGGCTGCCGTGATCGTAACCACAGTTCACGCGGCCGAATTGGGCGCGTGAAACCGTGGACCGCCTTGTTACCGTTTCGCGGTGCGTTCGCGTGGCCGCGCGTCCACCAGGAGGGCGGTTGCATCCAACCGGGCGCACGGGGCCGCCGTGTGCGACAGCCCCGCCCGACAGGTAACCCACAACGTGCTGCCGCCCGAGGTGCGGCACGCGGCCGATCGGCGGCACCCGCCGGCTTCATCAGGAGATTCTGTGAGCAGTCAACCCGCGGCGCCGGCCAAGCTCGACGCCGCCGTACTGAAGATCGCCGGGGTCGTGGTCCTCGGTGCGATCATGTCGATCCTCGACGTGACCGTGGTCAGCGTGGCGCTGCCCACGTTCCAGACCGAGTTCGACGCCTCCTACGCCCGGGTCGCCTGGACGATGACCGGCTACACGCTCGCGCTGGCCACGGTGATCCCGCTGACCGGCTGGGCCGCCGACCGGTTCGGCACGAAGCGGCTCTACATGGCGGCGCTCGTGCTGTTCACGCTCGGCTCGGGCCTGTGCGCCACCGCCGACTCCATCGGCCAGCTCATCGGCTTCCGGGTGTTGCAGGGCCTCGGCGGCGGCATGCTGATGCCGCTCGGCATGACGATCATGACGCGGGCGGCCGGGCCGGAGCGGATCGGCCGGCTGATGGCGGTGCTGGGCATCCCGATGCTGCTCGGCCCGATCGGCGGCCCGATCCTGGGCGGCTGGCTGATCGACGTGGCGAGCTGGCACTGGATCTTCCTGATCAACCTGCCGATCGGCGTCGTCGCGCTGGCCTACGCGCAGTGGGCGCTGCCGAAGGACGCCCCGGAGCCGTCGGAGTCGTTCGACTTCGTCGGCATGCTGATGCTCTCGCCGGGCCTGGCCCTCTTCCTCTACGGGGTGTCGTCGCTGCCCGAGACCGGCACGTTCGCCGACCGCAAGGTGTGGCTGCCGATGCTCGTCGGCGGGCTGCTGGTCGTCGCGTTCGTCGTCTACTCGTTCAAGCCGAAGCACCCGCTGCTCGACCTGCGGCTGCTGCGCGACCGCAACCTCACCGTCGCGTCCGTCACGATGGCCGTGTTCATGGTCGCGTTCATGGGCGCCGGGCTGCTGTTCCCGAGCTACTTCCTGCAGGTGCGCGGCGAGTCGACGCTCGACGCCGGCCTGCTGATGGCGCCGCAGGGCATCGGGGCGATGGTCACCATGCCGATCGCCGGCATGCTGGCCGACAAGATCCCGGTGGGCCGGACGGTGCCGTTCGCGCTGGTGCTGATCGCGGCGGGCTTCTTCGCGTTCACCCAGGTCGACACCGACACGTCCTACCTGCTGCTGTGCGGCTCGCTGTTCGTCATGGGCCTGGGCATGGGCGGCACGATGATGCCGATCATGACCTCGGCGCTGAAGACGCTGACCAACCACGAGGTGGCCCGGGGTTCCACGCTGCTGAACATCCTCCAGCAGATCGCCGGGTCGGTGGGTTCGGCGATCATGTCGGTGATCCTGACCAGCAAGCTGAACGACGCGCCGGTCATCCCGGGGGTGGTCGACCCGAACACGGGCGCGCCGGTCACCGAGGCCGGGCTGGCCATCGCCGTCAAGCAGAACCCGGACCTGGCCCAGCAGTTCCCGGTCGACCCGGGGCTGCTCCAGCGCGGCCTGGAGTTCGTCGCCGACTCGTTCGCCACGACGTTCTGGGTGGGCTTCGCCCTGGTGCTGGTGACGTTCGTGCCGGCGTTCTTCCTGCCGCGCCGGCGGCAGGTGTCCCACTTGCTCGACGACGAGCAGGCGCCGGCCCCGGTGCTGATCCACTGAACCGCTGATCCGCCGATCCACCGGTCGCGGGGGGGGGGGGGCGGGCCCCCCCCCCCCCCCCCCCCCCCCCCCCCCCCCCCCCCC
>NZ_JAHWGR010000022.1:0-133810 GCF_020873825.1 Micromonospora sp. DH13 | reverse complement strand
GCATCACCGCCCGACCGGTCCCGCCCGACCGGTACGCCCCCTGAGCCCTCTCGCCCCGGCTACCCTCGTCGGTCATGCGGCGGATCCTGGTCGTCGGCAGCTCCGGTGCCGGCAAGAGCACCCTGGCCCGCGCGGTCGCCGGGCGGCTCGACCTGCCGCTGGTCCACCTCGACCGGCACTACTGGCGGCCCGGGTGGATCGCCCCCGACCACGCCGTCTGGCGCACCACCGTCGCCGCGCTCGCCGCCGAGCCCGCCTGGGTGATGGACGGCAACTACGGCAGCAGCCTCGACCTGCGGCTGCCCCGCGCCGACCTGCTCGTCCTGGTGGACCTGCCCTGGCCGCTCTGCCTCGCCCGGGTCGTCCGCCGCCGCTGGGCCCGCCGCTCGTCCGGCCGCCCCGATCTGCCCCCCGGCTGCCCCGAGCGCCTCGACCTCGACTTCCTCGGCTACGTCGTGCGCTATCCGCGCCGGTCCCGCCCGCGGGTGCTCGCCGCAGTGGCCGCCCACGCCCCGGGGCTGCCGGTGGTCCGGCTGCGCAGCCCCGCCCAGGTGCGCCGCTGGCTGGCTCTCCTGCCGTCCCGCTGAGCACCCCGGCCCGAGGTCGACCCCGCGCTGCTCGGCCCCGGAACCGGACCCCGCCGCCGAAGGGCCCGTGCCTGCGCCGCGACCACCTCGGCGAGCATCCGCCGGAAGGCGGGCGTGGGCCATGAGTAAGGAATCGTCGGTCTTGCAGCCCTTACCCGGGTCGTGTCAGGATCGGCGTCGATGACTCAACCCGCCCCCGCCCCGTCCGCCGTCGCCTCGCCGCGCCGGATCGCCGTGCTGGCCCTGCCCGCGCTCGTGGTGCTCGCCGCCGAGCCGCTCTACGTGCTGGTCGACACGGCGGTCATCGGCCACCTGGGCCGGGTGCCGCTGGCCGCGCTCGCCGTCTCCGGCACCGTGCTGACCCTGATCGCCTGGTTGGGCACCGTCCTGGCGTACGGGATCACCGGACGGGCCGCCCGCCGCTTCGGCGCCGGTGACCGCTCCGCCGCCGTCGCCGAGGGGGTGCAGGCGTCCTGGCTCGCGCTCGCGGTGGGGGTGCTGGTCGCGGCCGGCATGCAGTTCGGTGCGGGTCCGCTGGCCGAGGCGTTGGCCGGTCCCGGGGAGGTCGCCGACGCGGCGGCGCGGTGGCTGCGGGTCGCCGCGCTCGGCGCGCCCGGCCTGCTGCTCGCCGCCGCCGGCAACGGCTGGCTGCGCGGTGTGCAGGACACCCGCCGGCCGCTGTGGTTCGTGCTCGGCCCCAACCTGCTCTCCGCGGTGCTCTGCGTCCTGCTGGTCTATCCGGTCGGCTGGGGGCTGACCGGCTCGGCGGTGGCGAACGCGCTGGCGCAGACTCTCTCCGGCGGCCTGTTCGCCGCCGCCCTGGCCCGCGAGCGGGTGGCCCTGCGGCCCCGCCTGCGGGTGATCCGCCAGCAGTTGGTGCTCAGCCGGGACCTGCTGGTGCGGGGCGTCGCCTTCCAGGCCAGTTTCCTGTCCGCCACCGCCGTGGCCGCCCGGTTCGGGGCGGCGGCCGTCGGCGGGCACCAGATCGCCGTACAACTGTGGTTCTTCACCGCCCTGGTGCTCGACGCCCTCGCGATCGCCGCGCAGGCGCTGGTCGGGGCGGCCCTCGGTGCCGGCGACGCCGCCGTCGCCCGGGCCCTGGCCCGCCGGATGGCGCTGCTCGGCGCGGTCTGCGGCGTGGCGTTCGCGGTGCTCATCGCCGCCGGGGCCGGCGTCGTGCCCGGCCTGTTCAGCTCCGACGACCAGGTACGCGGGCAGGCCGCGGTCGCCTGGCCGTGGCTGGTGGCGTTGCAGCCGATCGGCGGCGTGGTGTTCGCCCTCGACGGGGTGCTGATCGGCGCGGGTGACGTCCGCTACCTGCGCAACCTGACGATCGTCGCCGCGCTCGGCGGGTTCCTGCCGGCGATCTGGCTGGCGTACGCGTTCGACCTGGGTCTCGGCGGCATCTGGGCCGGCCTGACGCTGTTCGTGCTGCTCCGGCTGGCGGCCCTGCTGCTGCGACTGCGCTCCGGCGGCTGGGCGGTGGTCGGCGCCGTGCGGGGGATGTAAGGAAGGGCCCCCTGTTAACGCATTTGGTAGAGAAGGGCACCCTTCTCACCAGGGGTGCGCCGCATTGTGCCGTGCGGTGGCGGGGGGCGTGACGCCGTCTGGCAGGCTTGGCGGTCGTGAGCGCAGACGGTCTGATCGTGGTCGACAAGCCCGGCGGCATGACGTCGCACGACGTGGTGGCGCGGATCCGTCGCCTGGCGCGCACCCGGCGGGTCGGACACGGCGGCACCCTCGACCCGATGGCCACCGGCGTGCTGGTGATCGGGGTCGGTCGGGCCACCCGGCTGCTGACGTACGTCATCGGCGCCGGGAAGAGCTACGCCGCCACCGTACGGCTCGGGCAGGCCACCGTGACCGACGACGCCGAGGGGGACGTGATCACCGTCACGCCCGCCGACGCCGTCGCCGACGAGGCGGTCCGGGCGGCGTTCGCCGCGCTCACCGGCGACATCGACCAGGTGCCGAGCGCGGTGAGCGCCATCAAGATCAACGGCGAGCGGGCGTACAAGCGGGTGCGCGACGGCGAGAGCGTCGACCTGCCCGCCCGCCGGGTCACCGTCAGCCGCCTCGACGTGCTGGCCGTCCGCCGGGACACGCCCGGCGTGGTGGACGTGGACATCGACGTGACCTGCTCGTCCGGCACGTACATCCGGGCGCTGGCCCGGGACGCGGGCCTGGCGCTCGGGGTCGGCGGCCACCTCACCGCGCTGCGCCGTACGGCCGTCGGGGGTTTCGCCCTCGGCGAGGCCGCGACCCTCGACGAGCTGGAGCGGCGCGCCCCCGAGGTGGTGAACCTGCCCCTCGACGCGGCGGCCGACCGGTTCTTCCCGCGCCGGGAGGCCACCGCCGACGAGGCGAAGGTGCTCTCCCACGGCGGCCCGCTCGACCCGGTCGGGATTGCCGGGCCGTACGCCGTCTTCGGCCCCGACGGCGCTTTGATCGCTATCGTCAGCGAGCGGGACGGTCGGGCGCGCGCGGAGATCGTGCTCGCCCCGGCGTGACGGCGGGGACAGGTGACCGCCGGCCCCGGCCGGCGGGGTACGACCGGCCGAGGCCGGCAGGGGCAACGACAGGGGAGGAGCGTCATGCAGCGGTGGCGGGGGTACGACGCCACGCCCGACGGCTGGGGCAGTTCGGTCGTCACCATCGGCGTCTTCGACGGCGTGCACAGGGGCCACCAGGCGACGATCGGGCACACCGTGGCCCGCGCCCGTGAGCTGGGGGTGCGGTCGGTGGTGGTGACGTTCGACCCCCATCCGGCCGAGGTGGTCCGCCCCGGCTCGCACCCGGCGGTGCTCACCGAGCTGACCCGCAAGGCCGAGCTGATCGAGGCGTTGGGCGTGGACGTGCTCTGCGTGGTGCCGTTCACGCCGGAGTTCTCCCGGCTGCCCGCCGACGCGTTCGTGCACGACATCCTGGTCGAGCACCTGCACGCCACCCTCGTGGTGGTGGGGCAGAACTTCCGGTTCGGGCACCGGGCGGCCGGCGACGTGGCGCTGCTGGAGGAGCTCGGCCGGACGTTCGGCTTCGCCGTCGAGGACGCGCCGCTGGTCGCCCAAGACGACACCGTCTTCTCGTCCACGTACATCCGGGCCCGCATCGACGCCGGCGACGTCGCCGCGGCGGCGGCCGCGCTCGGCCGTCCGCACCGGCTGGAGGGGGTCGTGGTCCTGGGCGACCAGCGAGGCCGGGAGCTGGGCTTCCCGACGGCCAACCTGCTCTGCCACCCGCACGCGGCCGTGCCCGCCGATGGCGTCTACGCCGGCTGGTTCCTGCGCAAGGACGGCCGGGAGCGAATGCCCGCCGCGATCTCGGTGGGGACCAATCCGACGTTCTCCGGCCGGGACCGGCGGGTCGAGGCGCACGTGCTGGACTTCTCCGGCGACCTGTACGGCGAGCGGGTGGCCCTGGACTTCACCGAGCACGTGCGCGGCCAGGTGCGGTTCGACGGGGTGGAACCGCTGATCGCCCAGATGAACCAGGACGTGGCGCGGATCCGCCGGATGCTGGGCATCGCCTGACCGTCAGGCCGGGTCGGCCCAGCGGCCGGTTGGCGGCGTGCCCCATCGGTCGGGCCGCCGCCATGTCGGCGGGTGTGGCGCCGCCATGCCTCCGGGTGTGGCGCCGCCATGGCGCGCGGGCCGCCGCCGCGGCGCGCAGGCCGCCGCCATGTCGCGCGGGCAGGCCGCCGCCATGTCGGCGACATAGCGGCTTCCCGCCGCCGGGATACCCCCATGTCGCCGACATGGCGTGCGGGCAGCTCGCGGGCAGCCGCCGCGGCGCGCGGGCAGCTCGCGGGCAAGCCAGCCAGGCGTGGCGCGCCGGCAACTCGCCGACGTGGCGCGCGAGCGGCTCGCCGGCCGGCGGAAGCGCCCGCCGGGCCCGCGCCAAGGCCCGCCCACCAAGGCCCACCAAGGCCCACTAAGGCCCGCCAGGGCCCGCCAAGGCCGGCCGCCGGGCCCTCCCGGCCGGCCTTGGCGGGCGGTTCCGCGCGGGGCTGGTAGGCTGGCTGGGACGTCGGCTGACCGACGTGGGGCCTCGCGTGCCTGCACGACGCCGCGGGAGCGAGGAGCCGGTCCGTTTCCGGTCCCCTGACCGATCCGACGGACATCACCGAACAACCCACGAAACAGGGAGAACATGGCGCTCGACCAGGAAGCCAAGGCCAAGATCCGCGCGGAGTACGCGACCGCCGAGGGCGACACCGGCTCGCCGGAGGTGCAGGTCGCGGTCCTCACCAAGCGGATCGCCGAGCTCACCGAGCACCTGAAGGTGCACAAGCACGACCACCACAGCCGCCGTGGGCTGCTGCTGCTGGTCGGCCGTCGCCGTCGGCTGCTCAACTATGTCCAGAAGAAGGACATCAACCGCTACCGGTCGCTCATCGAGCGGCTCGGCCTGCGCCGATGACGTCACGGGGGAGCGGCCCGCGCGGGCCGCTCCCCCGTTCGGCGTCCGCCACCTGAGCGCCCGTTCAAGCGTCCGGGATCGGGCGGAACAGGCCATCGGGCCGGAGGGAAGGTCCGGAAGGAACCACCTCCCGGTGACCGAAGGAACGGCCCTCACGGTCTGAGGGCACTGAAGAACAACCGGGCACTGAAGAACAACCGGATACGAAGAACGGCCCTCAGGGTTTGAGGGCACGAAGGAACAACAGGGGCCGCGCGACCACCCGACAGGGAGCCGGTCAGCGTACCGGTCTCCGGTAGTGGCCCCCGGGAGCCCCGGCAGTCGCCGGCACCCCGGGCGCTTCGATCGAAGACCGGCCGTCTGAGCAGCTCCCCGCGTCGCGGACCCCCCGATGCGAAGGAGCACCACCGCACTATGACCGAGCACAACCTCGGCACCGAGTCCCGCACCGCCGTGATCGACAACGGGTCCTTCGGCACCCGCGAGATCACCTTCTCCACCGGCCGGCTGGCCCGCCAGGCCGCCGGCTCCGTCGTCGCCCAGCTCGGCGAGACGGTCGTCCTGTCCGCCACCACCGCCGGCAAGCAGCCGAAGGAGCAGTTCGACTTCTTCCCGCTGACCGTCGACGTCGAGGAGCGGATGTACGCCGCGGGCCGGATCCCCGGCTCGTTCTTCCGCCGTGAGGGCCGGCCCAGCGAGGACGCGATCCTCACCTGCCGGCTGATCGACCGGCCGCTGCGCCCGTCGTTCGTCAAGGGCCTGCGCAACGAGGTCCAGGTCGTCGAGACCGTCCTCGCGCTCGACCCGCAGCACCCGTACGACGTGGTCGCGATCAACGCCGCGTCGATGTCGACCAAGCTCTCCGGCCTGCCGTTCTCCGGCCCGATCGGGGCGACCCGCGTCGCGCACGTGGACGGCCAGTGGGTGGCCTTCCCGACCCTGGAGGAGCTGGCCCGGGCCACCTTCGACATGGTCGTGGCCGGCCGCACCCTCGCCGACGGCGAGGTCGCGATCATGATGGTCGAGGCCGAGGCGACCCCGCACGCCGTGACCCTGATCGCGGGCGGCGCCACCGCGCCGACCGAGGAGGTCGTCGCCAGCGGCCTGGAGGCCGCCAAGCCGGCCATCCGCGAGCTGTGCCGCGCGCAGAGCGAGCTGGCCGAGGTGGCCGCCAAGCCGGTCGCCGAGTTCCCGGTCTTCCTCGACTACCAGCCCGACGTCTACGACGCGGTGGCCGACGTGGCCCGCGCCGAGGTGGCCGAGGCCCTCAAGATCGCCGGCAAGGCCGACCGCGAGGAGGCCCTGGACCGGATCAAGGCCAAGGTCGCCGAGGAGCTGGGCGGCCGTTTCGAGGGCCGGGAGAAGGAGCTGTCCGCCGCGTTCCGGTCGCTGACCAAGTCCGAGGTCCGCAACCGGGTGCTGCGCGAGCAGGTCCGGATCGACGGCCGGGGCCCGCGCGACATCCGCCCGCTGACCGCCGAGGTCGGCGTCCTGCCCCGCGTGCACGGCTCGGCGCTGTTCGAGCGCGGCGAGACCCAGATCCTGGGCGTGACCACCCTCAACATGCTGCGCATGGAGCAGATGGTGGACACCCTCTCGCCGGAGAACCGCAAGCGTTACATGCACAACTACAACTTCCCGCCGTACTCGACCGGTGAGACCGGCCGGGTCGGCTCGCCGAAGCGGCGCGAGATCGGCCACGGCGCGCTCGCCGAGCGGGCGCTGATCCCGGTGCTGCCCTCGCGCGAGGAGTTCCCGTACGCCATCCGGCAGGTCTCGGAGGCGCTCGGCTCCAACGGCTCCACCTCGATGGGCTCGGTCTGCGCCTCGACGCTGGGCCTGCTCTCGGCCGGTGTGCCGCTGAAGGCGCCGGTGGCCGGCATCGCCATGGGCCTCATCTCCGACGAGGTCGAGGGCAAGACGCGGTACGTGACGCTGACCGACATCCTCGGTGCCGAGGACGCGTTCGGCGACATGGACTTCAAGGTCGCCGGCACGCCGGAGTTCGTCACCGCCCTCCAGCTCGACACCAAGCTCGACGGCATCCCGTCGGACGTGCTGGCCGCCGCGCTGCAGCAGGCGTACGAGGCCCGGCAGACCATCCTCGAGGTGATGCAGCGGGCCATCGAGGCGCCGGCCGAGATGTCGGAGTACGCGCCGCGGGTCACCACCGTGAAGATCCCGGTCGACAAGATCGGCATGGTGATCGGCCCGAAGGGCCAGACGATCAACGCCATCCAGGACGAGACCGGCGCCGAGATCTCCATCGAGGACGACGGCACCATCTACGTCGGCGCGACCAACGGCCCGTCGGCCCAGGCCGCCGTCGACCGGATCAACGGGATCGCCAACCCGACCCTGCCGAAGGCGGGGGAGCGGTTCCTGGGCACGGTGGTCAAGACCGCCGCGTTCGGCGCGTTCATCTCGCTGCTGCCGGGCCGCGACGGCCTGCTGCACATCTCCAAGGTGGGCGACGGCAAGCGGGTCGACAAGGTCGAGGACTTCCTCAACGTCGGCGACAAGGTCGAGGTGGAGATCGCGGACATCGACGCCCGCGGCAAGATCTACCTGGACAAGGTCCGCCCGGAGGGCGCCGAGGCGCCGGCCGCCACCGGCGAGGTCGCCGGCGACGAGCGTCCGGCCGGCCGGGGCGGCGACCGGGGCCCGCGTGACCGTGGGGACCGCGAGCGCGGCGACCGGGGTGGTCGTGGCCCGGGCGGCGGCGAGCGCGGCCAGGGCGGCGGCGAGGGTGGCGAGGGCGGCGAGCGTCCGCGCCGCCGGACCCGGCACAGCTGACGTTCCCACCACCGCCGGCCGCCCGGGACGGGCGGCCGGCGGCACCGCACCACCCACCCCTCGTCGAACTGAGAGCAGGTTTCCGTGAGCCGGGCCCAGCGCGCGTCTTTCCCTGCGGGTCGACGGGGGGTGGCCCCGTCCGGGGCCGTCCGGCACGCTGCCGGGGGGCAGCCCGGGCGGGCCGGCGGGTCGGCCCGCGCGGTCACCCGCACGCTGAGCGACGACCCGCTGGGCGGGACGGTACGCCGTACCGTGCTGCCCAGCGGGCTGCGCGTGCTCACCGAGGCGATCCCCGCGATGCGCAGCGTGTCGTTCGGCATCTGGGTGTCCGTCGGCTCCCGCGACGAGACCGGCCCGCAGGCCGGTGCCGCGCACTTCCTGGAGCACCTGCTCTTCAAGGGCACCCACAAGCGCACCGCCCTGGAGATCTCCGCCGAGATCGAGGCGGTGGGCGGCGAGACGAACGCCTTCACCACGAAGGAATACACCTGCTACTACGCCCGCGTGCTGGACGAGGACCTGCCGCTGGCCATCGACGTCATGTGCGACGCGGTCGCCGACTCGCTGCTGGAGCCGGCCGACGTGGAGACCGAGCGCGGCGTCATCCTCGAAGAGATCGCCATGCACGACGACGAGCCGGGCGACGAGGTGCACGACCTGTTCACCCGCGCCGTCTACGGCGACCACCCCCTCGGCCGGCTGATCTCCGGCACGGAGGAGACGGTCAGCCCGATGACCCGCCGGCAGATCCAGGACTTCTACCGCCGCCACTACACCGCGCCGCAGATCGTGGTCGCCGCCGCCGGCAACCTCGACCACGCCGTCGTGGTCCGGCTGGTCCGCGAGGCGCTCGCCGGCACCCCGCTGGACACCGGCCCGGCGGCGCCGGCTCCGCACCGGTCGGCCACCCCGGCGGTACGCGTGCAGCCCGCGGCCACCCTGGTCGAGCCGAAGGAGACCGAGCAGGCGCACGTCATCCTCGGCTGCCCCGGCATCGACCGCGTCGACGGGCGGCGCTTCGCCCTCGGGGTGCTCAACAACGTCCTCGGTGGCGGCATGTCCAGCCGCCTGTTCCAGGAGATCCGGGAGCGGCGCGGCCTGGCGTACTCGGTCTACTCCTACGCCAGCCAGTACGCCGACAGCGGCGTGTTCGCCGTGTATGCCGGCTGCGCCCCCGGCAAGGTCGACGAGGTGCTGGAGTTGACCCGGGCGGAGCTGCGCCGGGTGGCCGCAGACGGGCTGACGGAGGCCGAGGTGGCCCGGGGCAAGGGGATGAGCAAGGGCTCGTTCGTGCTGGGCCTGGAGGACACCGGCTCCCGGATGAGCCGGCTGGCCAAGGGCGAGCTGCTCTACGGCGACCTGATGCCGGTGGACGAGCTGCTGGCCCGCGTCGACGCGGTGACCGCGGCCGACGTGAACACCCTCGCCGCCGAGCTGCTGGCCCAGCCGATGTCCCTGGCCGTCGTCGGCCCGTTCGGCGAGCGCGACTTCTCCGCCTGACCGGCTGCCCGACCACGCCGACCGGCTGCCCGACCGTGCGCCGTCGGCGTCGCCGTCCGCCCGTGGGACGGCCGGCGACCGGCCCGGTGTGGCCGGTGCGGCTGGGATAGGTTGTGGCCGTGACTGACGAGCAGGGGAAGGGCCCGCAGGGGCCGATCCGGGTCGCCGTGCTGGGTGCCCGGGGCCGGATGGGCGTCGAGGTGTGCCGGGCCGTCGAGGCGGCCGCCGACATGGAGCTGGTGGCGGCGCTCGACCAGGGCGACGACCGGTCCGCCGCCGCCGGGGCCGAGGTGGCAGTCGACTTCACCACCCCCGACGTCGTGATGGACAACCTGCGCTGGTGCGTCGAGGCGGGCATCCACGCCGTGGTCGGCACCACCGGCTTCACCGGGCGGCGGCTCGACCAGGTGCGCGACTGGCTGGCCGCCCGGCCGGAGGTGGGCGCGGTGATCGCCCCCAACTTCGGCATCGGCGCGGTGCTGATGATGCAGTTCGCGGAGCGGGCGGCCCGCCACTTCGAGTCCGTCGAGATCATCGAGCAGCACCACCCGCGCAAGCTGGACGCCCCCAGCGGCACCGCCACCCACACCGCCCGCCGGATCGCGCAGGCCCGCGCCGAGGCCGGTCTGGGCCCCGCCCCGGACGCCACGAAGGACGAGGTGCCGGGCGCGCGGGGGGCCGACATCGACGGGGTACGCGTGCACGCCGTCCGCGCCACCGGCCTGGTCGCCCACCAGGAGGTGCTGTTCGGCACGGCCGGCGAGACGCTGACCATCCGGCACGACTCGTACGACCGGGTGTCGTTCATGCCGGGCGTGCTGCTGGCGGTGCGCGCGGTGCGTACCCGCCCGGGCCTGACCATCGGCCTGGACCCGCTGCTCGACTGACGGGCCGCGCCCACCGGGCCGGCGCGGCGGGGAAAGCGGTCGCCGGCCGGCCGCGCCGCACCTAGGCTGCCCGGGTGATCGACTCGAAGCTCCGCGACCGCGCCGGCCGGCACGTCACCCTGCGTCCGGTCGACGACGACAACTGGCGGGCCGTCGCCGACGTCGCGCCCCGCGACGACCAGCGCGCCTGGGTCTATCCGATGGCGGCCCGTTACCTGCTGACCAGCCTGCGCGGCGACGTGTGGACCTCCCTGGCCGTCTACGCCGACGACACCGTCGTCGGGCACGTCATGTGGGGCGTCGACGACGACGGTGCCCGCTGGATCGGCGGGATGGTCGTCGACGCCGCCGAGCAGGGCCGGGGGGTCGGGGCGGCCACGGTGGCGACCCTGGCGACGTGGCTGCGCGCCCAGCCCGGCTGCGCCGCCGTGCGCCTGTCGTACCACCCCGACAACCCGGCCGCGGCCACCCTCTATCCCCGCCTGGGCTTCGCGCCGACCGGCGAGTGGGAGGACGACGAGGTGGTCGCCGAGCTGGTCACCCCGCCGACCCCCTGACGCCCGCCTCGGTGGCGGGGCGGGGGGCGGGGACCGGGGTGGCGGTCAGGGCCGACGGGAGGCGGTCGACGGTGGCCTCGCCGGCGGCGGTGACCGTGACGTCGACCCGGGCGCCCGCGACGCGCAGGTTGCGCGCGGCGAGGGCGCCGAGCCCCGGGCCGGCGAGCGGGGCCAAGCGCACCCGGCCGGCCGGCACGTCGGGGTAGAGCCCGACGCCGGCCTGGAGCAGCAGCACCGCCGACGCGGCGGACCACGCCTGCGGCCGGCACGCCGCCGGATACGGCACGGGCCGCCCGAGCAGCTCCCGGTCGTCGCCGCCGTACAGCTCGGGCAGCCGGTGGTCGAACGCCTCGGCGGCGGCGAGCAGCCCGTCGGCCAGGCCGAGCGCCGCCGTGCGGTAGCCGGCCCGGGCCAGCCCGGCGAGCACGATCGCCGTGTCGTGGGTCCAGATCGAACCGCAGTGGTACGACAGCGGGCTGAACCCGGCGTCGCCGGTGGACATGGTGCGCAGCCCGAAGCCGCCGGCCAGGGCCTCGGTGGTGAGCAGCCGGGCCACCTGCGCCGACTCGTCGGCGGTGAGCAGCCCGGTGCCGAGCAGGTGGCCGATGTTGCTGGTCAGCGAGTCGACCGGGCGCTTGTCCCGGTCCAGCGCCAGCGCCGGCTGGGGGCCGTGCGGCCCGTCGACCCAGAAGGTGGCCCGGAACCGGTCGGCCAGCCGGGCCGCGTGTGCGCGCCACCGGTCCCCGCCGGGGCGGTCGAACGCGTCCAGCAGCGCCGCACCGGCGACCGCCGCCTCGTACGCGTAGCCCTGCACCTCGGCCAGGACGATCGGCGCCTGCGCCTGCCGGCCGTCGCGGAACCGGACGGCGTCGCCGGAGTCCTTCCAGCCCTGGTTGGCCAGGCCGTGGCCGGTGGTGTCGACGTATTCGACGAGGCCGTCGCCGTCGGCGTCGGCGTGCTCGCCGAGCCAGGCGAGCGCGGCCTCCAGGTGCGGCAGGAGCGGCTGCACCTGCTCGGCCGGCAGCCCCCAGCGCCACGCGTCGTGCAGCAGGGCGACCCAGAGCATGGTGGCGTCGACCGTGCCGTAGTACGCCGGCGGCAGCCGCAGCCCCGCGCCGGCGGCGAACTCGTGCCGGCGCAGCTCGTGCAGGATCTTGCCGGGGGCCTCGCCGGTGGCCGGGTCGACCCGCGTGCCCTGCCGCCGGGCGAGCACCCGCAGCGTGCCGGCGGCCAGCTCGGTGCCCAGCGGCAGCAGCATCCGGGCCGCCCACAGGCTGTCGCGCCCGAAGAGGGTGAGGAACCAGGGCACCCCGGCGGCGAGGAAGACATCGCCGGGGTGGGCGGGCTCGGCCAGGCGCAGGGCGTGCAGGTCGTCCAGGGAGCGGTCGAGCAGGCGCACCAGCCGCCGGTCGTCGGCGGTGACCTCGGGGCGGGCCCAGGTGGGTGCGGCGGGCGGGGCGGTCACCACGGCGCGGGGGTCGTCGACGGCGAGCCGCCAGCGCAGCGTGACCGTGCCGCGCGGGGGCAGCTCGACCGGCCAGCTCAGCCGGGGCGCGGTGGCCCGGTCGCCGGCGGCGTCGACGGTCGCGCCCTCGCCGGTGACGGTGACGGTGGTGTCGCCGCCGGACCAGGCGAGGCGGCCGGGGCCGTCGGCCCGTGCCGCCAACGGGTCGGCGGCGTCGCCGGACTTGACCAGCTCGATCGGGGCGAGGTCGCAGCCGAGGTCGACGCTGACGGTGGCCCGTACCCCGGTGGCGGCGGTGGAGACGACGTGGATCTCCTCGGCGAGGCCGGCCGGTGCGAGGCGGCGGACCCGGTCGACCCGGACGGTCGGGTCGGGCCCGGGGTCGCCGAGCCACCGGGCGAGGCCGGCGAAGCGGGCGGCGTGCGGGCCGACGGGCCCCCGGGCCAGCGCCTCGGGCTCGCGGTCGTCGACGCGCAGCTCGGCCCGGGACAGCACGCGGGCGTCGGCGTGGAAGACGCCCTGCACGCCGGACGGGCGGACCTGTCCGGCCGCGTCGCCCAGCGCGCTGGTCGGGGCGTGGACCAGCCCGACGAGGTCGTGCAGCAGGGGTTGCAGGCGGGGTGGGGTCACGGCGGGGCTCCAGTCTTGACAGATCGTCCGGGGCGGTGCAAGGTTCGAAACATTCCGGCAACTTGAACGATCTAATCCTGCCGGATCGGCATTTGATCGTTCAAGACCGCAAGGGGGATTCATGTCGCAGAAGGTGACCATCTCCACTGTGGCCGCACATGCCCGGGTGAGCCGCCAGACGGTGTCCAACGTGCTCAACGCGCCGCACATCGTCCGCGAGGAGACCCGACTCCGGGTGCAGGAGGCGATCACCGAGCTCGGCTACCGCGCCAACCAGGCCGCCCGGCAGATGCGCACCGGCCGGTCCCGGCTCATCGCCGTGCGCATCGAGCCGACCCGGGACGGGATCAACGGCTCCGTGCTCGACCGGTTCCTGCACGGGCTCACCGAGACCGCCGAGAGCGCCGGCTACCGGGTCATGCTCTACACCGCCACCGACGCCCACCAGGAGATCGACGCCTTCGACGACCTGCTCGGCGCGTACGACCTGGACGCGTTCGTGCTCACCGGCACCGAGCGCGGCGACCCCCGTACCGCCTGGCTGGCCGGGCGGGACGTGCCGTTCGTGACGTTCGGCCGCCCGTGGGACGCGCCCGACCCGCACCCCTGGGTCGACGTCGACAACGCCGCCGGGACGGCCCAGGCCACCCGCCACCTGCTGGCCACCGGCCACCGGCGGATCGGCTACATCGGCTGGCCGCTGCCCACCTCGGCGGTCGGCGGCGAGCGCCGCTCCGGCTGGCACGAGACGCTGCGCGAGGCCGGCGTCGACCCCGGCGGGCTGGACCGCGAGACCGTCGACGGCATCGCCGAGGGCGAACGGACGATGCGCGAGCTGCTCGCCGCGGCCGAGCCGCCGACCGCCGTCGTCTGCGCCAGCGACTCCCTCGCCCTCGGCGCGCTCCAGGCGGTGCGCGGAAGCGCCGCGTACGCCCCGCCCGCCGGCCCCCCGACGCCCGGCGGGCCCGTCGCCGTCGTCGGCTTCGACGACACCCCCGTCGCCGCTGCCGTCGGCCTCACCAGCGTCAGCCAGCCCCTCGGCGTGGCCGCCGCCCGCTGCGTCGACCTGCTCACCGGCGTGCTCGACGGGCAGCCCGTCGACTCCCCGGTGCTGCTCCAGCCCTCGCTGGTGCGACGCCAGACCGCGTGACCCCACCACCCCCAGGAGAGTGAGATGACACCCCGATCCCTGCGCCGCGCGACAGTCGCCGGCGTCGCCGCCGTGGCGCTGCTCGGCTCCGCCGCCTGCGGCAGCGGCTTCGACGACTCCACCGACGCCGCCCAGTCCACCGGCCCGGCCAGCCTCCAGATCCTGATCGGGTCCTCCGGCGACGCCGAGACGAAGGCGGTCCAGGCCGCCGCCGCGACGTGGGCCGCCGGCTCCGGAAACAGCGCCACCGTCACCCCGGCGCAGGACCTCACCCAGCAGCTCGGCCAGGCCCTCGCCGGCGGCAGCCCGCCCGACGTCTTCTATGTCGACGCCAGCCGGTTCGCCGACTACGCCAGCGTCGGCGCGCTGGAGCCCTACGGCGACCGGATCAGCAGCCCGGACGACTTCTACCCCAGCCTGCGCACCACGTTCACGTACGACGGCAAGCTCTACTGCGCGCCCAAGGACTTCTCCACCCTCGCGCTCCAGATCAACACGGACCTGTGGGCGAAGGCCGGCCTGACCGACGCCGACGTTCCGACCACCTGGGACCAGCTCACCGCCGCCGCCCGCAAGATCAAGGCCAGGGGCCTGGTGCCGCTGGCCCTCGGCGACACCCGGGACCGGATCGGCGCGTTCCTCGTGCAGAACGGCGGCTGGCTGGTCAGCCCCGACGGCAAGCAGGCCACGGCTGACACCCCGGAGAACCTGGCCGCCCTCCAGTACGTGCGGACGATGCTGGACGAGGGCCTGGCCCGGTACCCGAAGCAGCTCGACGCCGGCTGGTCCGGCGAGGCCTTCGGCAAGGGCAAGGCCGTCATGACCATCGAGGGCAACTGGATCAAGGGCGCCCTGCAGAACGACTTCCCCGACGTGAAGTACCGCGTCGTCGAGCTGCCCGCCGGCCCCAAGGGCAAGGGGACGCTCTCCTTCACCCAGTGCTGGGGCATCGCCGCCAAGAGCCGGTACAAGGAGCAGGCGATCAGGTTCGTCGAGGCGATGACCGCCGGCGACCAGCAGATGACGTTCGCCAAGGCGTTCGGCGTCATGCCGTCCCGGCAGTCCGTGCGCGACCAGTACACCGCCGCCTTCCCGGCCGACAAGCCGTTCGTCGACGGCGCGCAGTACGCCCAGGGCCCGGTGAACGCGCCGAAGATGGACAGCGTCCTCGGCGACCTCGACACCGGCCTGCAGGGGCTGGCCAACGGCGACCCGAAGGCCGTCCTCGCCCGCTTCGACGCCAACGCCAAGGCGGCGCTCGCCGGCTGAGGTGCAAGGAAGGGCCCCTTATTAACCGTATGCGTTAACAAGGGGCCCTTCCTTCCAGGGAGGAGGGAAGATGGGCAACCGCGTCGCGCGCGGCGTCCGGAGCAACGAGAACCTCGCCGGGTGGCTCTTCGTCGCCCCGGTGGTCGTCATCCTCGGCCTGTTCCTGCTGCTGCCGATCCTGATGGCGCTCTGGGTGAGCCTCACCGACTGGAACGGCCAGGGCAGCCCGTTCACCGGTCGGGTCCCGTTCGTCGGGGCCGACAACTACACCCGGCTGTTCGCCGAGGAGGGGCTGGCCCGCCGCGACTTCATGACCAGCCTGCGCAACAACGCCTACTACGTGGCGATCGTGGTGCCGACCCAGACGGCGCTGGCGCTCGGGCTCGCCCTCGTCGTCAACAACCGGATGCTGCGGGGCCGGGGATTCTTCCGTACCGCGTTCTACTTCCCGTCGGTGACCAGCTCGGTGGCGATCAGCGTGGTCTTCCTGTTCCTGTTCGCCAACTCCGGCGCGGTCAACGCCCTGCTCGGCATGCTCGGCATCCGGGGGCCGCAGTGGTTCGCCGACTCCCGGGGCGTGCTGCACCTGCTGCTCGGCGCGGTCGGCGTGGACGCGCCGCCGGCCGCGCTCGCCGCCGGCGGGCCGCTCGGGCTGAGCTGGTGGGACTGGCTGTCCGGGCCGAGCGTCGCCATGGTCTCGATCATCACGCTGGTCGTCTGGACCACCTCCGGCACGTTCATGCTGATGTTCCTCGCCGCGCTGCAGAACGTCCCGGTGGCCCTCGACGAGGCCAGCACCCTCGACGGGGCCGGCCGCTGGCAGCGCTTCCGGCACGTCACCCTGCCGATGATCAAGCCGACCACGTTCCTCGTGCTCACCCTCGGCCTGATCGGCTCCTGGCAGGTCTTCGACCAGGTGTACGTGATGAGCCAGGGCGAGCCGGCCAAGACCACGCTCACCCCCGCGTACCTGTCGTACCGCACCGCGTTCCGGGACTTCGACTACGGCTCCGGCGCGGCCATCTCGTTCGTGCTGTTCCTGATCATCATCGTGCTCACCCTGCTCCAGCGCCGGCTGATGGCCGACCGGGAGCCCGCCGCGCCCCGCCGCGGCCGGTGGTGGCGTCGACGCGTACCGGAAGGGGGTTGAGATGGCCGTGCTCACCGACCGGCCGGCGGCACCCGCGCCGCCCGCCCGGCCGCGCCGCGCCCACGACCGCGCGGCCCGCACGCTGGCGAGCCGCCTCGTCGGGTACGCGATCCTGGTCTTCTTCGCGCTGGTGTTCCTCTACCCGTTCGTCATCCAGATCGGCAACTCGCTCAAGACCGAGCCGGACGCGGCGGCCAACCCGCTCTCGCCCATCCCGGACCCGCTGTCGCTGGCCGGCTTCGAACGGATCTTCGCGGGCACCGCCTTCCCGCTCTGGCTCGGCAACTCGCTGCTGGTCACCGTGCTGGTCACCCTCGGCCGGGTGTTCTTCGACTCGCTCGCCGGCTACGCCCTGGCCCGGCTGCGTTTCCGGGGCCGCGCCGGGCTCTTCGCCGCGGTCGTCGCGGTGCTGGCGGTGCCCGGCGTGGTGCTGCTGATCCCGAAGTTCCTCGTGCTCAACCAGCTCGGCATGTACGACAGCTACGCCGGCCTGGTGGTGCCGCTGCTCGCCGACGCGGCCGGCGTGTTCATCATGAAGCAGTTCTTCGAGTCGATCCCGGTCAGCGTGGAGGAGGCCGCCCGCATCGACGGGGCGGGCGTCTTCCGCACGTTCTGGTCGGTGGTGCTGCCGATGGCGAAGCCGGCGCTGATCACGCTGACCATCCTGTCGTTCCAGGGCTCCTGGAACGAGTTCCCGCACAGCCTGGTCGCGGTGCAGGACCCGGACCTGTTCACCCTGCCGCGCGGCCTGGCCGACCTGGTCAGCGGCTCGCTGGGCAAGGGCACCCAGTATCCGCTCAAGCTCGGCGCGGCGCTGCTGGCCACCATCCCGGTCGCGGTGCTGTTCGTGGTCTTCCAGCGGTATTTCGTGCGGGACGCCAACGACGGCGCGGACAAGGGCTGACCGGGCCGCCGGGCGGCTCAGGGCAGCCGGTCCGGCAGCCCGAACAGCGGGAACAGGGCCGGGTCGAGGAAGTAGTTGAGCCGGGCGACCCGGCGGCCGGAGCAGCCGACCAGCTGGATCGAGAACGGCCGGTGACCGCCCGCCGGATCCCGTCGGTACTGCGCGAACCCCGGGCCGCCGTTGACCGCCACCGGGACCAGCCGGGAGCCCGCGCAGCCGGCCCCCGGGCCGGTCATCCAACGCCCGATGTCACCCGCGCCGCGCAGCCAGAGCCGGTAGGGCGGCATGGTCTGCACGGCGTCCGCCCGCAGCAGCGCGACCAGCGCGTCGATGTCGTACCGCTCGAAGGCGCGCACGTAGCGGTCGAGCAGCTCGCGGTGCGCGGCGTCGAGGGCGGCGGCCGGCGGGTCGGCGTCGACACCCCGGGCGGCCAGCGTCGCGCGGGCCCGCTGCAACGCGCTGTTGACCGCCGCCACGCTGGTGTCGAGCAGGCCGGCGACCTCGTCGGCCCGCCAGCGCAGCACGTCGCGCAGGATCAGCACCGCCCGCTGCCGGGGCGGCAGGTGCTGCAACGTCGCGACGAAGGCCAGCCGCACCGACTCCCGGGCCACCGCCACCTCCGCCGGATCCCCGCCAACGGGCAGCACCCGGGCGTCGGGGGCCGGCCCGACCCACTCCCCGGCGGGCCGGGGCTCGCCCAGCGCCGACAGCACCGGCGCCGACGGCCCGGCGAGGTCGGTCGGGACCGCCCGGCGGGACCGGCCGCGCAGCAGGTCGAGGCACACGTTGGTGGCGATCCGGTAGACCCAGGTGCGGACGCTGGACCGGCCGTCGAACGCGGCCAGCCCCCGCCAGGCGCGCAGCAGCGTCTCCTGGACGGCGTCCTCCGCGTCGAAGGCCGAGCCGAGCATCCGGTAGCAGTAGCCGGTGAGCTCCACCCGGTGCCTCTCCAGGTGCTGCTCCGACGGCGGATGCTGCTCCGACGGCGGGTGCTCCTGCGGCCCGGCCGGCGCAGGGGCTGGGGCCGGCGTCGCGCGGGCACGACTCGTCGACACGCTCATCCCGCCACCGTAGGCGGCACCACCGACATTCCCGGCAACCCCGACGCGCCGGCAGGCAGACCGCGTGGTCAGCCGGCGGCGGCGTCGCCCTCCGCCGCGCCCTCGGCGGGCACCGCCACGTGCAGCCGGAGCTGGTTGACCAGCATGTCGTCCACGTCGAGGGCGCGGGCCGCGCCGTCGGGCTCCCAGCCCGCGCCGGTGAGGAACTTCCGGGTCGCCGCGTCGGCGTCGAACGCCCACGCCACCGCCCGGTCGAAGCCGTCGGAGCGCCACAGGTCCACGCTCGCGGCCAGCAGCCGGCTGCCGTGCCCGCGCCGCCCCCAGCGCGGCTCGACCAGCAGGTCCGTCACCGCCACCACGCCGGACCCGAGCGCCTCGGCCGGCTCGTTCGGGGCGAGGGACTCGGCGTCGGCCGGCCCGGACGCGGCAAATCCCACCAGATACGATTGTTCGGCCTGTTCGACGGCGACGAGCACCCGGTGCGCGCCCGAGGGCGGCTCCTGAACCGCCGCGCTCCACCGCCTGGCGAGATACTCCTCGTCCAGGTTGTCGAGCACGTGCCGGGGCAGGATCCGGCGATACGCGACCCGCCAGGTCGCGAGCTGGATGCGTGCGATCTCGCCGGCGTCTTCCGGACGCGCCGGGCGGACGTACCCGAGAGCCATGGGACGGAAGCCTACGCAGGGCGAGGGAGGCCACGGTGGCGCAGGGTGCCAAACGGACGATCGGGCAGGTCGCCGCGGTGGTCGGGCTCGCCGTCGCGGTGACCGCGTTCCTGTCCGTGGCGGCCGTGCGGCACGGCTTCTTCGACCTGAAGGTCTACTACGGCGCGCTCCACTTCTGGGTGCACGACGGCGGGGAGATCTACGACTTCCTCAAGCCCGGCACCCAGTACGGCTTCACCTACCCGCCGTTCGCCGCCCTGGTCATGCTGCCGATGGCCCTCCTGCCGTGGCCCGCCGCGATCGCGGTGAGCGTGACCGCGTCCGTGGTGACCAGCGCCGTGCTGATCTGGTGGCTGCTCGCCCCGGTCGCCCGCCGCTGCGGCTGGACCGGCTGGTTCGCCCTCGCCGTGGCGCTCTGCCTGGCCGCCGCGTTCGAGCCGATGCGCGAGACGGTCAACTTCGGCCAGGTCAACATGCTGCTGCTGTTCCTCGTCGCGGTGGACCTGCTGCGGCTGCTGCCGGCGGGCAACCGCTGGGCGGGAGTGGGCATCGGGCTGGCCACCGCGATCAAGCTGACCCCGGGGATCTTCCTCGTCTACCTGCTGGTCACCGGCCGCTGGCGGGCCGCCCTGACCGCCGCCGGCACGGCCGCCGGGGCGACCCTCGTCGCCGCCGCGCTCTTCCCCGACGCGTCCCGCGAGTTCTGGACCTCCGCGCTGTGGAACACCGGCCGCGTCGGCGAGCTGGCGTTCGTGTCGAACCAGTCGCTGCAGGGCGTGGTCGCCCGGCTCAACCCCGAACACCCCAGCACCGTGGCCTGGCTGGCGCTGGTCCTCGCCACCCTCGCCGTCTGGGCGTGGCGCTCGCGGGCCGCGGTCCGGGCCGGCGACGAGGCCACCGGCCTGGCCCTGACCGGCGCGCTGATGTGCCTGGTCAGCCCCGTGACCTGGGTGCACCACCTGGTCTGGCTGCTGCCGGGGCTGATCCTGCTGGTCGACAACGGCACGGCGGCGCCCGCGCGCAGCCGCCAGCGCCGCGTCCTGCTGGCCGCCGCGATCATCGGGTACGCCCTGCTGTGCAGCCGCATCGTCTGGGCCTGGGAGAAGGACTTCACCGGCATCGACGGCTTCCTCGGCAGCAACACCTACGTCTGGATCAGCCTCGCCCTGCTGCTGTTCCTGCCCGTGCGCCGCCCGGCGGGTCAGCCGTCGAGCAGCCCCGCGTACCTCAGCTCGACCAGCCCGAGCGGGGGCGCCCCGCCGGCCAGCGGCACCGGGTAGGTGGTCCGCTCGCCGTCCGGCGACAGCCCGGACCGCTCGTAGAAGCGCCGGGCCCGCCGGTTGTCCCGCAACACCCACAGCCGGTACGCCGTCCAGCCCCGCCCGGCCAGCCGCTGCTTCGCCGCCGCCAGCAGCCGCCCGGCCGTCCCGTCGCCCCAGTGCGCCCGCTCGACGTACATGGCGATCACCTCGCCGAGCGTATGGTCGAGGTCGGCCCGGTCCTGCCGGTTGCGGTACGGGCCGAACGTGGTGAACCCGATTACCGCGCCGTCGCGCTCGGCGAGCAGCGTGGTGAACGGGTGCTCCGGGTCGGCCGTGCCCAGGTCCCGGCGGCGCTGTGCCCAGGCCGCCACGTTGAGCCGGGCCAGCACCTCCGCCGGCATGAACCCGGCGTAGCCGTCCTGCCAGCCGTGCACGTGCACCCGGGCCACCGCCTCGGCGTCGTCCGGCTCCTCGGGGCGGATGATCAGCATGCGTCCGTTGTATGCCCCGGTGGCCGTGACGTCCAGCCAGCCGCACCGGTGTCGTACCCCTGGATTAGGGTGCCCGACGATGACCGCACCGGAATCGCTCTCGCTCGCCCAGGCCCGCCGGGTCGCCCTGGCCGCCCAGGGCTTCGCCGACCCACCGCCCGCCGGCGTGCCCACCCGCCGGCACCTGCGCCGGGTGCTCGACCGGGTCGGGCTGATCCAGATGGACTCGGTCAACGTGCTGCAACGCGCGCACTACCTGCCGCTCTACAGCCGGCTCGGGCCCTACCCGACGGCCCTGCTCGACGCCGCCGCCTACCGCCGCCCCCGCGAGCTGTTCGAATACTGGGGGCACGAGGCGTCGCTGGTCCCCGTCGGGCTGCACGCGGCGCTGCGCTGGCGGATGGCCAAGGCCCGCGACGAGGCGTGGGGCGGGATGCGCCGCATCGCGCAGGAGCAGCCCGAGCTGGTGGCGTGGGTGCGCGACGAGGTCGCCGCCCGGGGCCCGCTCACCGCCGCCGAGATCGAGCACGACGCGCCCCGGGAGACCGGCAACTGGGGCTGGAACTGGTCGACCGTGAAGCGGGCGCTGGAGTTCCTCTTCTGGGCCGGCGAGGTCACCGCCGCCGACCGCACCCCCTCGTTCGCCCGCCGCTACGACCTGCCCGAGCGGGTGTTGCCGGCCGCCGTGCTGGACGCGCCCACCCCGACCGACGCCGAGGCGCACCGCGCCCTGGTCGCGATCGCCGCCCGCTCGCTCGGCGTCGCCGCCGAGCCGGAGCTGCGCGACTACTTCCGGCTGCCCGTCGCCGGGGCCCGGCGGGCGGTCGCCGAGCTGGTCGAGGCGGGCGAGCTGACCCCGGTCACGGTCGAGGGCTGGCGGCACCCGGCCTACCTGCACGCCACCGCCCGGCTGCCCCGCTGGGTGCGGGGCAACACCCTGGTCAGCCCGTTCGACCCGCTGGTGTGGGAGCGGAGCCGCACCGAGCGGCTGTTCGGCTTCGCCTACCGCATCGAGATCTACGTCCCGGCCCCGCAGCGGGTCCACGGCTACTACGTGCTGCCGTTCCTGCAGGGGGAGCGGTTCACCGCCCGGGTCGACCTCAAGGCCGACCGCAAGGCCGGCGTGCTGCTGGTGCCGGCCGCCTGGGCCGAGCCGGGCGTCGATGCGGGGGAGACGGCGGTGGCCCTGGCCGCCGAGCTGCACCGCCTGGCCGGCTGGCTGGGCCTCAGCGCGGTAGCCCCGCCCGCCGCCGGTGACCTCGCTGTTCCGCTGGCCGCCGCCCTGAGGAGCGTGGCCGGTGTACCGTGAGCGGCGTGACGAGCGTCGACGGCCCGGCGGCCCCGCACCCGCACCCGCACCCTGACGCGCAGGCGCCCGCGCCCGCGCCGGGGGAGTGGCCGCCGGGGGCGTACCCGGTGGCGGAACCCGACCGGCTGACCCGCCTCGTGATGCGGGTGCACGCCCGGTCGCCGCGCTGGGCGGCCCCCCTGGCCGCGCTCGGCTGCGTCGGCCTCGGCATGGCGTACGCGCTGCTCAGCGACCCGACCCGGGCCGCGCCCGACGCCGCCCCCAGCTGCCTGCTGAAGCTCACCACCGGGCTGGACTGTCCGGGCTGCGGCGGCACCCGCGCGCTGTGGTACGTGCTGCACGGCGACCTGCCGGCCGCCGCCCGGCACCACTTCCTCTTCGTCTTCGCGCTGCCCTTCCTGACCTACCTGTTCGTCGCCTGGGCGGGCCGGCAGGCGTTCGGCTGGCGGCTGCCGCAGCCCCAGGTCAGCTCGAAGGTGATCGGCGGCTTCCTGGCCCTGTGGCTGGTCTTCTCGGTGGCCCGCAACCTGCCCTGGGCCCCCTTCACCTCCCTCTACGTCTGACCTGGGCCCCGCCTGGCCGGGGCCGCGTCTGACCTGGCCTGTGTCTGGCCCGGCCTGTGTCTGGCCCGGGCGGGCAGCTTGGCGCACGCCTGCGCGATCGGATGCGGAGCCTGCGGGCCATAGCGAGCTGAGTCGTTTACGACATCACCGCCGCCCACGGGCTGCCGCGACTCCGGCTGGGGCCCGACTCCGGCTGCGGCCCGGAGCCGGCCGTGACCCGGCTGCGGCCCGACTCCGGCTGCGGCCCGGCCCCGGCCTCGTCCCGACCCCACCCTGATGTCGTAAATGACTCAGCTCCCTAGGCGGGAAACCGGGACGGTCCCTTCCGGTGGGCGACGCGCCGGGCCAGCGGGTGACCGCCGTTGCACCGGGCGCGCCCGACTTGGGCGGCCGGCCGGCGGGCCACTACAGTCCCTGGCATGCCGGAGATGGTGCAGCCCCAGGTCAAGCTCGTCGCGTGGACCCAGTTCCAGGCCCCGGACGACGTGCCGTGGTCGACCGACGCCGAGGGCGGCCAGGCGCTCGCCGAGTTCGCCGGCCGGGCCTGCTACCAGAGCTGGTCCAAGCCGAACCCGGCCACCGCCACCAACGCCGGCTACCTGGCGCACATCCTGGAGGTGGGGCACCTGTCGGTGCTGGAGCACGGCTCGGTGAGCTTCTACTTCACCGGGGTGTCCCGCTCGTTCACCCACGAGCTGATCCGGCACCGGCACTTCTCCTACTCCCAGCTCTCCCAGCGGTACGTCCCGGAGCGCGACGCCGCGATGGTCGAGCCGGCGGTGATCGCCGACGACCCGGAGCTGCACAAGCGGTTCGTCGAGGCCGCCGAGGCGAGCGTGCGGGCGTACACGGAGCTGCTGGAGGGCCTGGAGCAGCGCTTCTCCGCCGAGCCCAACCCGACGCTGCGCCGCAAGCAGGCCCGGCAGGCGGCCCGCGCGGTGCTGCCCAACGCCACCGAGACCCGGATCGTGGTCACCGGCAACTACCGGGCCTGGCGGCACTTCGTCGCGATGCGGGCCACCGAGCACGCCGACGTGGAGATCCGCGAGCTGGCCGTGGAGTGCCTGCGTCAGCTCCAGCGGGTCGCCCCGAACGTGTTCGCCGACTTCGTCATCTCCACGCTGCCCGACGGCACGGAGGTGGCGGCCAGCCCGCTCGCCGAGCTGTCCTGAACCCTTCCCCACCGGCCCGCCGGTGGTCGTCCGCTAGGTTGTGAGCATGACGCACGACCACCCTGTTGCCGCCGACCGGGCGGTGTCCCGCCCGTTCGGCCGAGTGCTCACGGCCATGGTGACCCCGTTCACCTCCGACGGTTCCCTGGACCTCGACGGCGCCGTACGCCTCGCGAACCACCTCGTCGACGAGCAGGGCAACGACGCGCTCGTGCTCAACGGCACCACCGGCGAGTCGCCCACCACCACCGACGCGGAGAAGGAACGCCTGATCCGGGCCGTGGTGGAGGCGATCGGCGACCGGGCGCGGGTGGTCGCCGGGGTCGGCACCAACGACACCCGGCACACCATCGAGCTGGCCGCGTCGGCCGAGAAGGCCGGCGCGCACGGCCTGCTGGTGGTGACCCCGTACTACAACAAGCCGCCGCAGAGCGGGCTGGTCCGGCACTTCACCGCCGTCGCGGACGCCACCGGGCTGCCGATCATGCTCTACGACATCCCGCACCGCTCCGGGGTGCCGATCGAAACCGAGACCCTGGTCCGGCTCGCCGAGCACGACCGCATCGTCGCGGTCAAGGACGCCAAGGGTGACCTCACCGCCACCTCGTGGGTGACCAGCCGCACCGACCTGGCCTTCTACAGCGGGGAGGACTCCCTCGTCCTGCCCGCGCTGGCGGTCGGCTGCGTCGGGGTCGTCGGCACCTCGACCCACTTCACCGGTGCGCTCACCCAGCGGATGATCGAGGCGTACGACGCGGGCGACCCCGGCACCGCGCTCGCCCTGCACCGGCGGCTGCTGCCCCTGTTCACCGGCGTCTTCCGCACCCAGGGCACGATCCTGGTCAAGGCGGGCCTGGCGGCCCTGGGCCTGCCGGCCGGCCCGGTGCGGCCCCCGCTGGTGGACGCCACCCCCGACGAGATCGCCCAGCTGCGCGCGGACTGCGCGGCGGCGGGTCTGGAGCTCCCCTGAGATGACCGAACGACACGACGGACGCCGGGCGACGGCGTCGCAGAATGAGGTGGACGCGTGACCGAGGCGCACAACGAGGGCGAACTGCCCCCGCCGCTGCCGGAGGGCGGCCTGCGGATCATCCCGCTCGGCGGGCTCGGCGCCATCGGTCGGAACATGACCGTCTTCGAGTACGACGGCAAGCTGCTCATCGTCGACTGCGGGGTGCTCTTCCCCGACGTCGAGCAACCGGGCGTGGACCTGATCCTGCCCGACTTCGGGCCGATCCTGGACCGGCTCGCCGACGTGCAGGCGATCGTGCTCACCCACGGCCACGAGGACCACATCGGCGCGGTGCCGTACCTGCTCGCCCACAAGCCGGACATTCCGCTGGTCGGCTCGCAGTTCACCCTCGCCCTGGTCGAGGCGAAGCTGGCCGAGCGGCGCATCCAGCCGTACACGCTGACCGTGCGGGAGGGCGGCCGGGAGCGGCTCGGCCCGTTCGAGTGCGAGTTCTTCGCCGTCAACCACTCGATCCCCGACGCCCTCGCGGTGGCCATCCGCACCCCCGCCGGCCTGGTGCTGCACACCGGCGACTTCAAGATGGACCAGCTCCCCCTGGACGGCCGGATCACCGACCTGGCCGGCTTCGCCCGGCTCGGCGCGGAGGGCGTCGACCTGCTGCTGTCGGACTCCACGAACGCGGAGATCCCCGGCTTCGTCACCCCGGAACGGGAGATCGGGCCGGTCCTCGACTCGATCTTCGCGAAGGCGAAGGGACGGATCATCGTCGCGTCGTTCGCCTCGCACGTGCACCGGGTGCAGCAGGTCTTCGACTCGGCCGTCGAGCACGGCCGCAAGGTGGCGCTGATCGGCCGCTCGATGGTCCGCAACATGGGCATCGCCCGGGACCTCGGCCTGCTCAACATCCCCGCCGGCCTGGTGATCAGCATCGAGGAGGCGACGGCGCTCCCGCCGGAGCAGATCGTGCTGATGTCCACCGGGTCGCAGGGCGAGCCGATGAGCGCGCTCGGCCGGATGGCCAGCGGCGACCACCGGCACATCACCATCGCCCCCGGTGACACGGTGGTGCTGGCGTCCTCGCTGGTGCCCGGCAACGAGACCTCGGTCTACCGGGTGATCAACCGGCTGGCCCGGGCCGGCGCGGTGGTCGTGCACAAGGACGTGGCGAAGGTCCACGTCTCCGGCCACGCCCCCGCCGGTGAGCTGCTCTACCTGCTCAACGTGACCCGCCCGAGCAACCTGATGCCGGTGCACGGCGAGTGGCGGCACCTGCGGGCCCACGCCCGCCTCGGCATCGAGTCCGGGGTCGCCCCGGACCGGGTGGTGCTCTGCGAGGACGGCGACGTCGTCGACCTGGTCGAGGGCCGCGCCAGCCTCGTCGGCCACGTCAAGAGCCGGTACGTCTACGTCGACGGCCTCGCCGTGGGCGACGTCAGCGAGTCCCTGCTCACCGAGCGGCGGATCCTCGGCGACGGCGGGTTCATCGCCACCACCGTCGTGGTCGACTCGGTCACCGGCAAGGTCGTGGGCGGCCCCACCGTCTCGGCGAAGGGCTTCTCGGAGGACCCGGAGGCGTTCAACCCGGTCGTGCCGCTGGTGACCGAGGCGCTGAACCGGGCCGCCGCCGACGGCATCACCGACCCGCACCAGCTCCAGCAGATCGTCCGGCGCACCGTCGGCCGGTGGGTCAACGACAAGTACCGCCGCCGGCCCATGATCGTGCCGACGGTCGTCGAGGTCTGACGCCCGCACCGCCGCGTTCCGCGCGTACCGACGCCGGCCCACCCCCGAGCGGTGGGCCGGCGTCGGCGCTTCTCCCGCCGGCCTGGGGTACGGACACCGACGCCGCAGGGTTCAACGCCGACGGGAAAAATTGTTCCGGGTCGATCGTTCAACCATCCGGCGGTTTGTCCCGTACTCCGTGCCGGCAGGCGTACCCGCGTCGGCCGGGAGGAGCGTGGCGGATGGACCGCAGACGGATGACAGCCATCGGCGTACTGGTGGTGGCGGCGGGAGCGGCGGCGGTCGTGGCCCTGCCGTCGTTCGCCGGGGAGGGTGCCGCGCCGCCGGCCGGGGACTCCGGGCGGGCCACCGCCCCGGCCGGGGTGGACCAGAAGGTCGTGGACGCGATGAGCCGCGACCTGCGGCTCACCCGCGAGCAGGCGGCGCAGCGGCTGAAGACCGAGCGCTGGGCCGCCGGCACCGTCGACAAGCTCCGGACCGAGCTGGGCGAGGACTACGGCGGCGCCTGGCTCAGCGCCGACGGCCGTACCCTGACCGTCGCGGTCGCCGACCCCGGCCGGGCCGACGCCGTACGCGCGGCCGGCGCGGTGCCCAAGCAGGTCGCCCGGGGCGTGGGGGAGCTGGACACCATGAAGACCCGGCTCGACCGGTCCGGCGGCGCGGTCGGCCGGGCCGTCACCGGCTGGTACGTCGACGCGCCCACCAACTCCGTCGTGGTGGTGGCCCGGGCGGGCCAGGAGGCGGCCGGTCGCCGGTTCGCGGCGGCCAGCGGGCTCCCGGCGTCGGCGGTGCGGGTGGTCAGCTCGACGCGGGCCCCCCGGCTGCTCGCCGACCTGCAGGGCGGCGACGCCTACCTCATCAACGGCAACTCCCGCTGCTCGGTCGGCTTCGCCGTGGTCGGCGGCTTCGTCACCGCCGGGCACTGCGGCCAGGCCGGCGACCGCACCACCGGGGTCGACGGCTCGCCGCAGGGCGTCTTCGCCGCGTCGTCCTTCCCCCGCGACGACTGGGGCGTCGTGCGGGTCACCGGCGACTTCCAGCCGCAGCCCGTGGTGAACGACTTCAACGGCGGCGCGGTGCCCGTCAACGGCTCGCAGGAGGCCCCCGTCGGCGCGTCGATCTGCCGCTCCGGCTCCACCACCGGTGCGTTCTGCGGGGTGATCCAGGCGAAGAACGCGACGGTCAACTACCCGGAGGGCACGGTCACCCGGCTGACCCAGACCAACGTCTGCGCCGAGCCGGGCGACTCCGGCGGGTCGTGGATCTCCGGTGACCAGGCGCAGGGGGTCACCTCGGGCGGGGCGGGCGACTGCACCGTCGGCGGGGTCACCTTCTTCCAGCCCGTCAACGAGATCCTCCAGGTCAACGGGCTGACCCTGGTCACCGCCGACGGTGGCAACAACCTCCAGAGCGGTCGCCGCGTGCGGCGCTGATTCCGCCCCGTGTGCCCTGACCGGCCCGGCACCACCGCGCGGGCCGGTCAGGGCGAGCCGGGCCGGTCAGGGCAGCGCCGCGACCGCCTCCGCGTACGCGACGCCGGTGGCCACGGCTGCGGTGAGCAGCACGTCGAGCTGGGTGGGGGCCACCCCGTGGGCCAGGTCCGTGGTCACGTCGCCGGCCAGCACCAGCTCCCCGCTGCCGTCGTCGTGCGCGTACGCCTTCGGCAGCAGCCGGTCGTGGTTCCAGGCGTTGCAGAAGGCGTACGCCTCCGCGCGCCGCCCCGCCGCCAGCCGCCGGACGGCCAGCACCCGGGCGTGCAGGATCTCGCCCCGTTCGCCGGCCTGCCGGAACTCGATCACCGCCGGACCCCACCGCCCGACCACCGCCGGGCCGCGCATCGTCCAGGCGTCGCCGCGCCGGTCCAGGGCCTGGGTGACCAGGGCGACGGTCAGCGCCCCCACCTCGTCCCCGGCCAGTTCCCGCCCGGCCTCCCGCCCCGCTGGCCCGCTGCCGCCCTTGCCGCTGCCGTCGCGGTCTTCGTCGAACTCGTCGGTCCCGCCGTCGTCGTCGCTTCCGTCGTCGGCCGCCTCGTCGGCGGGCAGCGGCACCACCGGACCGGCGACCGGCCGCTCGGCCAGCAGGGCCGCGATCCGGCCGGACTGGTGCCCGGTGCCGTTGCGGGCGTCGAAGCTGCCGGCGAGCCCCGTCGCCAGTTCGGCGAGCAGCCCGCCGAGCCGGGCCACGTCGATGTCGTCGCCGGCCCGATCGGCCCCCCTCCCGGCGGGGGCGGCGGGTCCGGGCATCCGCCGGTCGCCCCGCCCCGCCTCGGCGGCGAGGGCGCACAGCAGCGCCCCGGCGGCGGCGAACTCCATCGCGGCCAGGTCGTCGGACGGACGGTCCAGCCGGGGCAACTGCTCGGCGAGGATGTCCAGCCCCCGGTCCAGGTGCCCGCCCAGCGCGCAGAACCGCAGGTGCGCGGCGAGCTGCCCGAACGCCGTCCGCTCCCGCCGGTGTCGCCGGTACGCCGTGACGTGCGCCCGGCCCGCCCGCTCCGGCTCGCCGGCGCGCAGCAGCGGCAGCAGCGCCCCGGCCAGCGCCCGCTCCGGCTGGTCGGTGCAGTACGCCCCGCCGCCCCCGGCTGTCCCGGCCCCGCCAGTCTCGGCCGGGGTCGCCGCCGTCGGGCCGTCGACGATCGGGCGCAGCTCGGCCAGCGCCGCCGCCCAGTCACCCCAGCCGGCCAGCAGGTCGGCGCGGCGCGACGGGGCGCAGGCCGGACAGCCGGCGGCCGGGTCGGCGGGGGCGGTGCGCCAGCGGTCGTACCAGCGGCGGGCCTCCGGCTCGTCGCCGAGGTGGTCGGCGAGGCGGCAGCGCAGCTCGGCCACCAGATCGCTCACCGCCGGGTCGCCGGCCCCACCCGGGGCGGGCCGGGCCAGGCCCTTCAGCCCCGGCGTGGGCCGGGCCAGGTCGTCCAGCGCCGCGCGGGTCTGGCCCAGGCCGACCCGGGGCGTGCCGAACGCGGCCTCGACCGCGAAGCGCTGGTAGCGGCGCAGCTCGGCGGCCCGCTCGGCGACCGGCCCGGTCGTGGGGACCTCGGCGGTGGCGTCCGCGGAGGCGGCGTCGAGCAGCTCCCGGCAGCGGCGGACCGGCTCGAACAGCCGCCACCGCTCGCCCCGCCGCAGATACAGGTCCATCAGCGCGAACCGCGCGTCCAGCCCGGTGGCCAGGTCGCCGGCCGCGTCGGCGGCCGACGCGATCCGGTCCAGCTCGACGGCGCGTTCCTCCCCGTCGGGCAGGTCCCCGGCGGCGGCCAGCCGGTCGGCCCACCGGCGCGGCTGCCCGGTCACGGCCGCGCCCCGCCCGCGAGCTGCCCGACCGCGGCGGCGAGCTGACAGCCGGTCGAGATGCCACAGTCGAGCAGCTGGTCGAGCTGGTGCGGGGTCACCCCGCGCTCCAGGTCGGCGATCACCTCGCCGCAGACCAGGGCCCGCCCGTCGTCGTCGACGTGCACGAACGCCTTGGGCCAGTACCGGTCGTGGTTCCACGAGTTGCAGAAGGCGTGCAGGGTCGGCACGTACTCGATCGGGAAGGTCGGCGCGGCTATCGTGCGCACCTGGAGGATCTCGCCGCCCGCCCCCATCCGCAGGAACCAGACGAGCGCGTCATCCCACCGGCCGAGCAGCCGGCCCGCCGGATCCGCCGCCACCGCGTACCCCCGACGGCGCAGCACGGCCGCGATCAGCTCGTCGGTCAGCGGCCGCAACGCCCCGGGGTGCCCGGCCAGGGGGCCGTCCGGGCCGTCCTCGATCTCGGGCGACGCCATCGGGCATCCCTTCTGAGGCGAATAACACAGCAGGCGGCGTCGCCCGTGCTGCGACGCGCGGACACGACCCGGAAAAGCGGCGATCCGCCGGGTCCCGCCGTTACGGTGACTCTATGGCGGGCCGTACCTCTCAGGCGAGCCGGCGACGCGGCGCGTCGCCGCGCGGCACCACGAACAGTCGTGCCCGTCAGCCGGCGAAGAAGACCACCAAGGCGGCGCCCCGGCGGCGCACCGCCCCCCGGCCGGGGCCGGCCGTCCACGTGGGCCGGGCGATCGGTGCGGTGTGGATGGGGCTCGCGCACGGCGTCGGGTGGGCGGTGCGGGCCGCCGGCCGGCAGGCCGCCTCGGCCCGCGACCTCGACCCGGAGCACCGCCGCGACGGCGCGGGCCTGCTGCTGCTCGGGCTCTCCCTGCTCAGCGCGGTGGCCCTCTGGTTCTCCGGTGCCGGCCCGGTGGGTGCCCGGCTCGCCGACACCGTGCGGCTCTTCCTCGGCGCGATCTCGATCGTCGTCCCGGTGCTGTTGTCGATCGGGGCGTGGCGGCTGATGCGCACGCCGTCCGACCCGGAGCACCGGGGGCGGGGTCTGGTCGGCTGGGGGTCCATGCTGGTCGCCACCGCCGCGATGCTGCACATCGGACAGAACCCGGTGGACCCGGTCCAGCGTGACTATGCGGGCGGCCTGATCGGCGCGGGCGTCGGCAACGTGCTGGAGACCGCGGTGACCGCCTGGGTGGCCGTGCCGCTGCTGCTCCTGCTGCTGGTCTTCGGCCTGCTGGTGGTCACCGCGACGCCGATCAACAAGATCCCGGAGCGGCTCGGGCTGCTCGCCGGCGCGGTGGTCGGCCCGCCGCCGGCCGCCGAGGAGGCCGAGGCGGAGCCCGTCGAGAAGAAGCCGGCCCGCCGCCGCCCGGCCAAGCGCGCCGCGCCGCCGCTGCCGGACCCGGACGACTTCGACGAGGAGGCGTACGAGGGCGCCGACCTCCAGGAGACCGTGGTGCTGCCCCGCAAGCCCCCGGCGAAGGTGCCCGCCACCCGCAAGCCGGTCGAGCCGCCGGAGCACTCGCCGCCGCCCACCCGGGCGGAGCAGCTCGCGCTCACCGGCCTGGCCGGCGACTACACGCTGCCCCCGGCCAACCTGCTCAGCGGCGGGGCCGCCCCGAAGACCCGCAGCAAGGCCAACGACGAGGTCATCGCCGCCCTCACCGGCGTGTTCGACCAGTTCGGCGTCGACGCCGAGGTCACCGGCTTCACCCGGGGCCCGACGGTCACCCGGTACGAGGTGGAGCTGGGCCCGGGCGTGAAGGTCGAGCGGATCACCCAGCTCTCCCGCAACATCGCGTACGCGGTGAAGTCCCCGGACGTCCGCATCCTCAGCCCGATCCCGGGCAAGAGCGCGGTCGGCGTGGAGATCCCGAACACCGACCCGGAGAACGTGGCGCTCGGCGACGTGCTGCGCTCCCGCGCCGCCACCAGCGACCACCACCCGATGGTGGTGGCGCTCGGCAAGGACATCGAGGGCGGCTTCGTGGTGGCCAACCTCGCGAAGATGCCGCACATCCTGATCGCCGGGGCCACCGGCGCCGGCAAGTCGAGCTGCCTCAACACCCTGCTGGTGTCCATCCTCACCCGGGCCACGCCGGACGAGGTGCGGCTGCTGCTGATCGACCCGAAGCGCGTCGAGATGACCGGCTACGAGGGCATCCCGCACCTGGTCACCCCGATCGTGACCAACGCGAAGAAGGCGGCCGACTCGCTGGAGTGGGTCGTCCGCGAGATGGACATGCGCTACGACGACCTCGCCGCGAACGGGGTCCGACACATCGACGACTTCAACCGCAAGGTGCGCACGGGGGAGATCAAGGCCCCGCCGGGCAGCGAGCGGGAGATGCGGCCGTACCCGTACCTGCTGGTGATCGTGGACGAGCTGGCGGACCTGATGATGGTCGCCCCGCGCGACGTGGAGGATTCGGTCGTCCGCATCACCCAGCTCGCCCGGGCCGCCGGCATCCACCTGGTGCTGGCCACCCAGCGGCCGAGCGTGGACGTGGTCACCGGTCTGATCAAGGCCAACGTGCCGTCCCGGCTGGCGTTCGCCACCTCGTCGCTGGCCGACTCGCGGGTCATCCTCGACCAGCCGGGTGCGGAGAAGCTGCTGGGGCGCGGCGACGGGCTCTTCCTGCCGATGGGCGCGTCGAAGCCGATCCGCATCCAGGGCGCCTGGGTCACCGAGCGCGAGATCGCCGACGTGGTGAAGTTCTGCAAGGACCAGCGGGAGCCGGAGTTCCGCTCGGACGTGCTGGCCCCGGCACAGGACAACAAGAAGAAGATCGACGAGGAGATCGGCGACGACCTGGACCTGCTGGTGCAGGCGGTCGAGCTGGTGGTCACCTCGCAGTTCGGCTCGACGTCGATGCTTCAGCGCAAGCTGCGGGTCGGCTTCGCCAAGGCCGGCCGGTTGATGGACCTGATGGAGACCCGGGGCGTGGTCGGCCCGTCGGAGGGTTCCAAGGCCCGCGACGTGCTGGTCAAGCCGGACGAGCTGGAGGAGGTCCTCGCCGGCCTCGGCGGCGCGGACGACTGACCCGCCCGCCGGACCCCTTCCCGAGCCCTCCCCGGCTCCTCCCCGGCCCTCCCGGCCCCTCCCCGGTTTCTTCGCGGCCTTTCTTCCGGCCCGGCACTTCGGCGCTGCCCCTGCTCTCGTCCTTCACCGGCGTGGCCGGGCAACGCCCTGAGCCCCGCTTCCCCGGTTGCCGGCCCCGACGCGGGCCGACCGAGCTTGCTCACCGTGGGTGATGGATCTGTCGATCTCACTCAGGGTCATGTTCAGTCCGGCGCGCCGGACTCGCCGCGCGCCCTTTGCTCTGCACCCAGGGACGCATCACCCCCTTGAACAGCAGGTCTGTGAAACCGACGGGCGGCGGGAAGGACCGGCCGATCGCGCTGCGTGAACTGTTGCGTATCCGGGTGCAGAGCAAAGGGAGCGAGGGAGGTGGTGGCGTCGAGCGGAGCGGTTGCTGCGTGTCACGATCCGGGGCGGGTGGAGCACGGCCACCCGCCGCCGCCGGCCGCCCGCGCCGGCGAGGGCGGGGTGGACGGCGAGGGCGGGTCGACGGCGAGGGGCCCGCCGGGAATCCGGCGGGCCCCTTCGGTCGCGGTCGGGTGCGCTGTGGCGCTGTGGGGTGGGCTGGGTGCTCAGGCGTTCAGGATCACCGCGCTGAGGATCATGCCGAGCACGGCGCCGGCCACGCTGGCAGCGGCGGCGTACCAGCCGAGCGGCTTGTCGCCGAGGACCGCGCCGACCACGCCGAGGATCACGCCGAGCAGGCCGAAGATCAGCGGTGACACGAAGACCGCGAGGGCGGCGAAGACGAACGCGACGATCGTGCAGATCCGGGCGGCGTTGGTGCGCGGGCGGGTGGTGGCGTGGGTGTCGGCCATGACGTCCTCCGTGGTGAGCCTCGTTCTACCGTCGATCGATCACTACCCACCGGCGCCGGAAACTACGCATCCCGGTCAGTGGAAGACCTTGAGGCCGACCACCCCGGCGACGACCAGCAGCAGGCAGACGATGCGGGGCAGGCTCGCCGACTCGTGCAGCGCCAGCATGCCGACCAGCGCGGTGCCGACCGCGCCGATGCCCACCCAGACCGCGTAGCCGGTGCCGACGGGGATCTCGCGCAGCGCGTACGCCAGGCCGGCCATGCTGAGCACCAGCGCGACCGCGAACACGACCGACGGCACGAGCCGGGTGAAGCCGGCGCTGCGGTCGAGGGCGACCGCCCACGCGGTCTCGAGGAGTCCGGAGATCACCAGCACGATCCAGGCCATGGCGCGACACCTCTGCTTCGGCGCCCGGACCTGCGGTGTCGGGGCGAGTGGGGCTCGGTACTGACACGTGAGGCGTCTTGGCCTGACCGGGTACGCCCACCACTCGTCCGGGGCGACCCTGGGGCCGCCGCGACCGACGTTAGCACCGGCCGGGCGGTGCCGGGGGTGAGCCGGACCACCACCGATTGACATGAACCTCACTTCAAGTTGCAGTATTCGGTCATGCCGCTGCTCTTCGCCGACCCCGACGTCGCCGCCGCGCTGGACGCCCCCACCACGGTGGCCGCGATGCGCGACGCCCTGCTCGCCGCGCACGCCGGCCGCCTGGTGGCCCCGCCCCGGGCCGCCGCGGCGCTGGGCGGGGGACGGATGGTGCTCACCGCCGGGCACCTCACCGGCGAGTGGTACGGCTTCCGCTCGTACGACACGTTCGGGCACCCGGAGGGCGAGCAGGTGGTCGTGCTGCACGACGGGCGCACCGGGGCGGTGCGGGCGGTCGCGGTCGGGGACGAGCTGGGCTCCCGGCGTACCGGGGGGCTCGGCGGGGTCGCCGTGGACGCCCTGGCCCGGCCGGACGCCGTCACGCTGGGCGTGGTCGGCTCGGGCACGCAGGCGTGGACCCAGGTCTGGGCCGCCGCCGCGGTGCGCCCGCTGCGCGAGGTCACCGTGCACAGCCGCTCGGCCGCCCGGCGGGAGGCGTTCGCCGCCCGCGTCCGCGCCGAGCTGGACGTGCCGGCGCGGGCGGTCGACTCGGCGCGGGCCGCCGTGCGGGAACGCGACGTCGTGGTGCTCGCCACCACCGCCGTCACTCCCGTGCTCGACGCCGCCGACCTGGCCCCTGGCACCCACGTCAACACGGTCGGCTTCAAGCAGGTCGACCGGCACGAGTTCGGCACCGACCTGCTGGACGCCGCCGATGTGCTGGTCACCGACTCGCCGGCGCAGGCGGCGGCGTACGACCCGCCGATGCTGGCGACGCTGCCCGCGTACGCCGGGCGGTTGGGTGACCTGGGCGCGGTGCTGGCCGGCGACGCCGCCGGCCGGACCGGCGCGGACCAGGTGTCGGTCTTCTGCTCGACCGGCCTGGCCGGCACGGAGGTCTTCCTGCTCGACCGGCTGGTCCGGGTCGGCGCGGCGATGGCCTGAGCCGGCCCCGGGCGGCGGGCGACGTGCGGGGGCGATCCGGGTGGCCGCCGTTGCGGGCCGCCGTCCGCCCGCCCGGTACCCTCGGATGGTGTCTGCCACCGCCCCCTCCCCGCAATCCGCCGGCCGCCGCGTCGCCCTGCTGACCCTGGGCTGCGCCCGCAACGAGGTCGACTCGGAGGAGTTGGCCGCCCGGCTGCACGCCGACGGTTGGCAGGTCACCACCGACGGCGAGGGGGCCGACGTGGTGGTCGTCAACACCTGCGGCTTCGTCGAGAAGGCCAAGCAGGACTCGATCCAGACGCTGCTCGCCGCCGCCGACACCGGCGCGAAGGTGGTCGCGGCCGGCTGCATGGCCGAGCGGTACGGCCGGGAGCTGGCCGACAGCCTGCCCGAGGCGCAGGCGGTGCTGAGCTTCGACGACTACCCCGACATCGCCGCCCGGCTCGACGCGGTCGTCGCCGGCGAGGCGCTCGACGCGCACACCCCGCGCGACCGGCGGGAGCTGCTGCCGCTGACCCCGGTCGCCCGGCGCGACAGCGCCGTCTCGCTGCCCGGCCACGGCACGCCCCGGGCCGCCGTGACCACCGACGAGCACACCCCGGCCCACCTGCGGCAGGTGCTGCGGCGTCGGCTCGACACCGGCCCGGTCGCGTCGCTCAAGCTGGCCAGTGGTTGCGACCGCCGCTGCGCGTTCTGCGCCATCCCCGCCTTCCGCGGCGCGTTCGTCTCGCGTACGCCCGACGAGCTGCTCGCCGAGGCGGAGTGGCTGGCCAGGACGGGCGTGCGGGAGCTGGTGCTGGTCAGCGAGAACTCGACGTCGTACGGCAAGGACCTCGGCGACCCCCGGGCGCTGGAGAAGCTGCTGCCGCAGCTCGCCGCGATCGACGGGATCGTCCGGGTCCGGGCGAGCTACCTCCAGCCCGCCGAGACCCGCCCCGGCCTGGTCGAGGCGATCGCCACGACACCCGGCGTCGCGCCGTACTTCGACCTGTCGTTCCAGCACTCCAGCGAGCCGGTGCTGCGCCGGATGCGCCGCTTCGGCTCCACCGACCGGTTCCTGGAGCTGCTGGCCGCCGCCCGTGCCCTGGCCCCGGAGGCCGGCGCGCGGAGCAACTTCATCGTCGGCTTCCCCGGCGAGACCCGGGGCGACGTCGACGAGCTGGTCCGGTTCCTCAGCGCGGCCCGGCTCGACGCGATCGGCATGTTCGACTACAGCGACGAGGACGGCACGGAGGCCGCCGGCCTGCCCGGCAAGGTCTCCGCCGCGACGATCAAGCGCCGGTACGACCGGCTCAGCGCCCTCGCCGACGAGCTGTGCTCGCAGCGGGCCGAGGAGCGGCTCGGCTCCACGGTCGAGGTGCTGGTCGACTCGGTCGACGACGGTGTGGTCGAGGGCCGGGCGGCGCACCAGGCCCCCGAGGTGGACGGCTCCACCACCCTGGTCGCCCCGGCCGACGGCGGGGTGGACCTGGCGGCGCTGCGCCCCGGCGACCTCGTGCGCGCCACGGTGACCGCCACCGAAGGGGTGGACCTCGTCGCCGTCCCGGATGAGATGATCTCGGCTGCGCCCGGCGCGGCACGGTGACGGCGGGCCCTGAGAAGGCGGGGGAGCCACGTGGTGCGGTGTCAGGTTCGCCGCGGCAGCCCGAGCGGGGTGCGTCGGTGACGCCGGCGGCGGAGCCGGCGCAGCCGCCGGTGGTCGCCCGGGTCCCGGTGCTCAACGCGGCCAACGGGCTGACCCTGCTGCGGCTGGTGCTGGTGCCGGTCTTCGCGGCCTCGGTGGTCGCCTCCGGCGCGACCCACGCCGGGTGGCGGATCGCGGCCTGCCTGATCTTCGCCGTCGCCTCGGTCACCGACCTGGTGGACGGCTGGATCGCCCGCCGCTTCGGTCTGGTCACCTCGGTCGGCAAGGTGGCCGACCCGATCGCCGACAAGGCGCTCACCGGCGCGGCCCTGCTGCTGCTGTCCTGGTACGACCTGCTGCCCTGGTGGGTGACCGGCGTCATCCTGGTGCGGGAGCTGGGCATCACGGCGCTGCGGTTCTGGGTGATCCGGCACGGCGTCATCGCGGCCAGCCGGGGTGGCAAGATCAAGACGGCGCTGCAGATCCTGGCCATCACCTGGTACCTGTGGCCGATGCCGGCCGGGCTCGCCGCCGTCGGCCCCTGGCTGATGGCAGCCGCCGTCGGCGTCACGGTCGTCACCGGCTTCGACTACGTGGCCCAGGCGCTGCGCCTGCGCCGGCCCGCCCGCGAGGATGCGTAGGCCGGCGCGGGGAAAGGGACGTTTCCATGGGAACTGACGCGAACGGGCACCGGCCGGTGGGCAGCCCGGCGGCCGGCGTGGTGCACCGCCTCGCCGAGCGGCACGAGACGCTGGCCACCGTCGAGTCGCTCACCGGTGGGCTGCTCTCCGCCTCGGTGGTGGAGATCGCCGGGGTCAGCGGTGTCTACCGGGGCGGCCTGGTCGTCTACGCCACCGAGCTGAAGTCGGTGCTGGCGGGCGTACCGGAGGACCTGCTGGCCGAGCGCGGCCCGGTCGACCCGGACGTGGCCCGCGCCCTGGCCGAGGGCGGCCGGCGGCGCTGCGGCGCGGACTGGGGGCTCGCCACCACCGGCGTGGCCGGGCCGCAGCCGCAGGACGGCAAGCCCGTCGGGCTGGTCTACGTCGCGGTGGCCGGGCCGGCCGGCGCCGAGGTCCGCCGGCTCGACCTGGACGGGGGCCGCGATCACATCCGGACCGCCGCGGTGATCGAGGCGTTGCGGCTGCTCGCCGAGCGGATCGACGCGGCGGGGCCGGTCCCCGGGGCGGGCGCGCCGGAGGCCGGCGACGGCGACGCCGCGCCCGCCGGGGCGGCCCGCCGCTGAGCCTGTCGGCCAGAAGGACGGGCGGGGTGGGATGTCACCGGGGCCCGCAGCGGGTACGGTTGCGGGAAGGCTCCGACGCGTGGCGTCGACGCCGGGGCGGCACGCCGCGCCGGCACGGCGTCGGTGAAGAGGGTGAGACCCGTCAGGGGAGGTGCGATGGTCCTGCTACGCCGGGTGATCGGTGACGCACTGCGGGCGCGCCGGCAGGGGCAGCACCGCACCCTGCGCGAGGTCTCCTCCGCGGCCAACGTCAGCCTGGGCTACCTGTCCGAGATCGAGCGCGGCCAGAAGGAGCCCTCCAGCGAGCTGCTGGCCGCCATCTGCGACGCCCTGGGCGCCCGCCTCTCCGAGCTGCTGCGCGAGGTCAGCGACACGGTGGCGCTCGCCGAGCAGCTTCCCGGCGTGCTGGTGCCGGTGCAGGACGAGCCGGCCGAGCCGGTCGAGTCCCCCGTGGCCCGCGCCTCGGTGCGCAAGTCGACCGGCCGGGGGGTCCGGCAGGTCACCTCCGGCGGCCCGGTGGCCGTGGCGGTGCACCAGGACTCGCCGCTGAAGGCGACCCTGCGCACCCGTGTGCGCCCCGCCGAGCGCGACCGCGACGTCGTCTGCGCCGCCTGATCCCACCGCCTGCCCGCAGGTCGCCCGAGGACGTGGTCGGGCTTTCCCGCGCCGCGTACTGTTGATCAGACGGTGGCGTGCCGCCGGTGACGTACGGATGCCGGGCTGGCGCCCGGCTGGGACGATGGGGGTCACCGCCGCACGACCACCGGCCGGACCGCCCGGCCCGGCCGGGCGGCGCGACTCTACTGAGGGGATACCGCGGAGATGGCGAACCCGTTCGTCAAGGGCTGGAAATACCTGATGGCGCTCTTCGGTGCCCGGATCGACGAACACGCCGACCCCAAGGTGCAGATCCAGCAGGCGATCGAGGAGGCGCAGCGCCAGCACCAGGCGCTGGTGCAGCAGGCGGCGGCGGTGATCGGCAACCAGCGGCAGCTGGAGATGAAGCTGTCCCGCCAGATGACCGAGGTCGAGCGGCTCCAGGGCAACGCCCGGCAGGCCCTGGTCCTCGCCGACCAGGCCCGCGCCCGGGGCGACGAGGCGGAGGCCGGCAAGTACGAGCAGACCGCCCAGGTCCTCGCCACCCAGCTCGTCTCCGCCGAGCAGGCCACCGAGGACCTGAAGACCCTGCACGACCAGGCGCTCGGTGCCGCCGCGCAGGCCCGCCGGGCGGTGGAGAACAACTCGATGATCCTCCAGCAGAAGCTGGCCGAGCGCACCAAGCTGCTCAGCCAGCTCGAACAGGCCAAGATGCAGGAGAGCGTGGCCCAGTCGCTGGAGTCGATGTCGTCGCTCACCGCCTCCGGCAGCACCCCGTCCCTGGACGCGGTGCGGGACCGCATCGAGCAGCGCTACGCCACCGCGATGGGCCGCGCCGAGCTGGCCGGCAACTCCGTCGAGGGCCGGATGCTGGAGATCCAGAAGGCGTCCCTGGACTCGGCCGGCTCGTCCCGGCTGGAGCAGATCCGCGCGAGCATGGCCGGCGAGCAGCTCGCCGGCCGGCAGGACCGCCCGGCCGTGGGGCAGCAGGGGCAGGCCGCGCCCGCCGCCCCGGCCGTCGACCCGGCCGCCGCGGCCCGGCTCGACCAGCTCCGGGCCAGCATGGGCCAGGACCGCGGCACCGGGGACACCAGCACCGCCGGCTGAGCGGCACCGACGGCCGCCGGCCGGGCGGCCCCGGCACCGCCGACCCGGCGGCCGGAACGAGGAGGCACGGGTGGCAGACGAGCGAGCACGATACTTCCGCCAGCTGCGCAGGCTGCGGCGGTCCGCCCGCCGGTGGAGCGTGCTGGGCGGCGGGCTGACCGGGGCGGCGGCGGTGCTCACCCCGTACGCCGGGCTGGGTCTGCCCGACGCGGCGTGGGCCGGCGCGGCCGGCAGCGCGGTGGCCCTGGCCGCCTGGCGGTGGATCGACCTGCGGGCCCTCGCGGCGCGCCCCGCGCCCCCGGCCCTCGACCCGGCCGAGGCCGCGGCCCGGTCCCGGGCCCGGCTCGTCGCCGCCGTGGAGCGGCTCCCCGCCGGGCAGGGGGTGGTGGCGGAGGTGCGCCGCGCCCGGTCCCGGCTGGCCCTGCGCGGCACCAGCGTGGCCGAGCCGTGGGCCCGGCTGGACCGGGCCGCGCTCACCCTCGGCGGGATGACCGGCCGGCTGACCGGCCTGGCCGAGCCGGCGGTGTCCGAGGTCGCCGCCGCCGACCGGTCGCTGCGCGAACTGGCGGGGCGGGTCGCCAGCGTCGAGCGGGCCCTGCGGCTCGCCCCCGCCGACGCCCGCGCCCCCCTCGCCGAGGCCCACCGCGAGCTGTCCGCGCAGCTGGAGAGCGGGGTGGCGGCGTACGAGCGGCTGGTGGTGGCCGCCGCCGGCTACCTCGCCGAGGACGCCCGCTCCGACGCCGGTCACCTCGGCGGCCGGGCCGCCAGCGAGCAGGCCGCCGCGTCCCGGCTCGCCGAGGCGACGGACCTGCTGCACGGGGTGGCGTCGGCGCTGGCCGAGCTGCGCACCGTCGGCGAGCCCCTGCGCACCGTCGGCGACCCGCTGCGCACCCCCACCCACTGACCCGGCGTCACCCGGGCGTGGTCACGGCGACCGCCGGGGTGAACGGGGAGCTGCCGACGACGTTGCCGGCCCGCACCCGGTAGTGGTAGGTCACGCCCCGGGCCAGGCCGGTGTTGACGAACCCCCGCCCGTGCACCGTGAACGCGGCGACCTCCCGCTCGAACGCCGGGTCGACCGCCCGCTGCACCAGGAACCCGGCCCCCGGGCCGCCCGGCGGGTCCGCCGCCCAGGTCAGCGTCACCGTCGCGGTGTCCGGCGCGGGGGCGCTCGCGACGGCGGTCAGCCCGGTCGGCGCGGCCGGCCGGGGCGGGCTGGTGACGGCGGCGACCGTCGACCACGGCGACGCGACCCCCAGGTACGTGGTGCGCACCCGGTAGTAGTAGGTGGTCTCCGGGGCGACGACGGCGTCCACGTGCTGCTCCTGCACCCCGACGGCCGTGGTGGCGGGGCCGCTGGTGAACGTCGGGTTGGTGGCCCGCTGCACGTCGACGCCGGTGGCGAAGGAGCGGTTCGCCCAGCGCAGCGCCACCCGCAGCGGGGCGGCCGGCGGGATCACCGCGGCCAGCCCGGTGGGCGCGGCGAGGCGTACCGACGCCGGCACGCCGTTGGACCAGGCCGAGCAGCTCACCTCGTTCTCCGCCCGGATCCGGTAGTGGTAGGTGACGCCGGGGGTGACCGTGGAGTCGGTGTACCGGGTCGCGGCGGCGGCCACGGTGATCGCGGTGACCCCCTCGGTGAACGCGACGTCGGTGGCCCGCTGGAGCAGGTGGCTGCTGGCCGGGGGCCGGCCGCCGTTGCCGGTCCAGGTCAGCGCGATCGCCGGCAGCACGGTCGCCGATCCGGGCACCGGCGTGGCGGTCAGCCCGGTCGGGGCGAGCGGGGCGACCCGCAGCACCAGCGGGCGGCTCATGCCCTGGTCGCGGTGGCCGGCGAGCTGGCTGTGCCACCGGTACTCCCACCCCATGTTGACCAGCTGGTTGACCACCGCCGCCGGCCGCCCGTCGACGGGGCTGACGGCCGTGGAGCCGATCCGGGCGCCGGCCGGGCGGGTCGGGTCGAGCAGCCGTACGCTGTCGCCGATCTTGAACGGCAGGGCGGGGGCGACCGGCCGCAGCGCCACGATCACGTCCTCGCGGGGGTTGACCCGTACCGTCTCCTTCCAGCCCAGCTCGTTGGGCTCGGGCGGGCGGATCGCCCCGTCCCAGCCGACCCGGTTGACCACCTGCACGTCGCAGCCGCCGACGTGCACGGGGTGGGTCTGCGGGGTGTTGCCGACGATCCGCCAGAGCTGGGTGCCGTCGGCGGGCGCGCCGACCTGCACCGTCGGGTCGGCGATCACCAGCGTCTCGGTGGCCGGGTCGACCGGCCCGAGCGGCAGGGTGGCCGGACCCAGCGGCCCGGCGTGCGGGTGGGCCACCCCGAGCCGGCCGGCGACCCGCCCGTACGCCGGGTCGAAGACGTGCTGCACCACCTTCACCGTCAGCGGCAGCGTCACCGGCGCGGCGGCGCCGACCGGGGTGAAGCTGACCGCGATGGCGTGCGCCGTGCCGACCGTCTCCCGGGCCGTGCGGGTGCCGAACGCGCGGTCGTACGCCGGTTGCGGCACGATCGGCGGGCGCTGGCTGGCCGCGTACGCGCCGGGCAGCCGTTCGGCCAGCCGGTCGAGGTCGTACGGCTCGGCCGGCTCGCCGGCCACCCGGAACTGGAGCAGGGTGCGGGTGTTCGGCCCGTACCCGGGCAGGGTGCCGGGGACGCCGCCCACGGCGGTGCGGTCCGGGGCGCCCGTGTGGTGGTCGTTGCGGGGGTCGAAGCGGGGCAGCGGGGCCGGGCAGTCGTTGTAGAGGATCAGGGTGGACCCGGGCGGGACGGCCGAGAAGTCGACGACGACGTCGGCCCGCTCCCCGGGGGCGAGCAGCAGGGTGTGCCCGTCGACGTTGAGCACCGTCGGGTCCTGCCGGTCGTACCGGTAGCCGACCGGCCGGTTCGGCAGCACCGCCGGGGCCGGCAGCAGGCCGCACTCGTTGCCGACCTGGATCAGCGCCGGCCCGGCGGCGGCCGGGTCGGGCACCCCGCCGTCGCGCCCGTCCACGGGCCAGTGCGGCGGGCGGCCGGGCGCGCGGGCGGCCTCCACCATCGGCACCTCGCCCGCGTCGGCGTCGAGCAGCCCGCCGTCCGCGTCCCACATCGGGCCGTCGGAGCGGGCCCGGTAGAGCTGGAGGTTGAGGGAGCGGTCCGCGCAGGCGTTGAGGATCCGCAACCGGTACGCCTTCGGCGCGACCGTCAGGTACGGGTACGCGACGCCGTTGACCAGCGGGGTGTCCCCGTACGCCTCGGGCACCGCCGACGGGTGCGGCACGCCCGGGGCCAGCGGCGGCTCGTCGGGGTCGGCGACGGGATCGTGGTGCGGGTTCGGCACGGGCCCGCCCGTGGCCCCCGGCGCGGTCGCCGGCTGCGCGTCGTCGGGGCCGGGCCGGCCCGGCGGCGCGTCGGCCGGGGGCGTGGGGCGGGTCCACGGGCCGTAGTCCCAGCGGCCGGTCGGGTTCGTCCCCGACGGGCGGGACGGGTGCTGCCGGGGCTGGTAGACGTGCGGGTGCCAGAGGCTGCCCCGGGCTCCCCAGCGGTCCCGGTCCCACGTCGGGTCCTGGCCGGCGAGCTGCGTGTCGTCGGGCACGAACGTGCGGTCGGTGACCACCAGCGGGAGCTGCTCGGCGGGCAGCACCCCGTCGGCGACGAGGCCCTCCTCGGCCTCGTCGGTGAGCAGATAGACGGCGAGCTGCCCGGAGCAGACGGTGAGCCGGGACAGGCCGAGGGTGTTGTCGTGCAGCCACATGAGCCGGCCGCTCTGCTCGTTGGGGTAGTAGAGCGTGGTCGCCCCCGGGCCGGGCGGCGGCATGTCCGGCACGTGGGTCAACCCCACCCCCGTCGGGTACGGCGTGATCTCCCCGGCCGGCGTCACCCACTGCCACGGGTTGCCGGCGCTGATCCAGCCGGTCTGCCCGCCGTACAGGTGCGGCACCGCCCGGTTCTGCGGGTAGGGCGCCGGACCGTCCAGCGGGCCCGGCCCGGCCCCGTCCAGCGTCGCGTCGACGGGCAGGAACAGCTCCCCGGCCCGGCCGGTGGGCAGCTGGTTGATGAACTTGATCCGCACCGGCCGGCCGCGCCGGGCCACGATCACCGGCCCGCACAGGTACGGCCGGTCGGGCGGGGCCACCGTGTTGTGCCCGGTGCCGTCGGTGCCGAGGTTGAGCTGCCGATAGCCGCGCAGCCGGGTGGCGGGCAGGTCGCGGTGCAGGCGCTGGGCGTACTCCTGGAGGCCGATCTCGTAGTAGTCGCAGCCCGGCCACGTGATGGTGTCCGGCACGGCGACCGGCAGCCACCCGCCCAGCTCGGTGCGGCCCCCCTCGCCGGGCCGGGGCAGCGCGTCGACGAACTTGCGCAGGCCCGTGCCGGGGGCGACCCCGGCGCGTTCGTCGGGCGCGGGGACCGGCACCGGCAGCGGGCTGGTGGCGAAGTTGGGCACCGGGCCGAAGCAGCGCGGGACGGCCCCCGGGTCGAGGCTGGCCGGCGCCACCTCCTCGGCTTCGGCCACGTCGGGCCCGGTCGCCTCGGCGGTCCGGGCCGCCGGCACGGTCGGCCCCGGCTCCGCGCCGGTACGCGCGGGCCGGTCGACGAAGTTGGAGCGCAGTCTGCGGAACAGCACGATGGCTCTCCCCGGATCGATCGTGGCGTGGCGACCGCCACCCCCTCGGGGCGGCCGCACCCGCCCGTTGACGGTCGGTGAGCACTCAACCGCAGCATGCGACGTCGGAGGGTCGGTGCGGAACTACCCAATCGTCCCTATCTGCGGACGTCCCGGACGCTGGGACGGCGTGTCGCCGCAGGTCAGGGTGTCGGCGCGGGCTGGCAGGCCGGGCACCAGTAGGTGACCCGCTCGCCCAGCTCCTCCTTGCGGATCGCCGTGCCGCAGCGGCGGCACGGCTGGGCACGCCGGCCGTACACGTAGCTCGTCTCGCCCCGGCGCAGCGACCCGGTGGTGCTCTGCGTCCACCGTCCCCGGTTGGCCGCCAGCAGCCGCTGGGCGAGCGCCACCGTGCCGGCCAGGTCGGGCACCGCGCCGACCGGCGTCCACGGCGACAGCCCGCGCAGGAACAGCACCTCGCACTTGTAGAGGTTGCCCACCCCGGCCAGGTTGCGCTGGTCGAGCAGCGCCTCGCCGATCGTCGCCTCCGGTGCGGCGGCGAGCCGGCGGACCGCCTCGGTGGGGTCCCAGTCCGCGCCGAGCAGGTCCGGCCCGAGGTGACCGACGAGGGCGTCCTCCTCGGCGGTCGGCACCAGCGCCAGCTCGTGCAGGTGGTAGCCCACGGCGACCGCGTCGGGCGCGCGCAGCACCACCCGGATCAGGTGCGCGGGCCGGCCCGTCCAGCGTTCCCCCGGCGCGTACGCCCGCCACGCCCCGTCCATCCGCAGGTGCGAGTGCAGCGTCCAGTCGGTGACCCCGCCCGGGCCGCCCGACGCCCGGCTGCGCCCGCCCGGAGGCGGGCCGGCCTGTGGTTGCCGGCCGGGCGCGGCGAGCCGCAGCAGCAGGTGCTTGCCCCGGCTCGCCGACTCGCGCACCGTCCAGCCGGCCAGGTCGGTGCCGGCCAGCCGGGGCACCCGGAAGTCGGAGGCCGTCAGCCGGGCACCGCCGAGCGCCCGCCCCAGCACGCGGGCGGTGTTCCAGACGGTGTCGCCCTCGGGCATGCCGCCATTGTCCCCGCCCGGGCGGCGTTCACCCTGGCCGGGGCGGTGTGGGCGCCCCGAGGGTCAGGGGCGCTCCTCCGGGCGGGCCGGGCGCACCATGTCCTGGTAGCGGGGGTGGCTGGCGCCGTAGACGGCGAAGTTGAGCCGGGCGAGGGTCAGGCTCAGGTCGCCGTTGGGGCCGCCCCGGACCACGTCCGCGTCGGCGTCACTCTGACCGTCGTCGGTCCAGAAGCAGACCGGGCACGTGCCGCCCCCGGTCAGCGAGGCGCAACAGGGACATGCCGAAGGAACCCACTGAACACCCACCGGGAGAGCATTCCACAACCGACGATCCGGCATCACTCCGACGGTGGGCCGATTTCACGTTCCGGCCACCTCCTCCTCGGCGGTGACGGTCAGCCCTCTTCGGCGGTGACGGTCACCAGGTCACCCGGTGCCACGCCCAGCACGTCGGCGGCCCGTCCGCCGTTGAGGGCGGCGGCGACCAGGCCGGCCGAGTCGACGTACGCGACCAGCGCGCCGGGCGGGGCGTCGCCGAACGTGCGCCCGTGCGTCGCCGCCCGACCGGCCACCCGCAGCCGGGCCGGCAGCGGGGCGAGCCGGTCGCCCGGCGCGGCGAGCTGCACGTTGCCGAAGTGGTCCACGGTCAGCACCTCGGCGGCGAACCCGCCCGGCTCGTCCCGCACCACCGGCCCGGGCAGCCGGACCAGGCCCGCCGGGTCGACCGCGGGCCCCGCCTCGGCCAGCGGCGCGCCCGACGCCAGCCGGGCCGCCACCGGGGCGAAGACGTCCCGGCCGTGGAAGGTGCGCGACACCTCGGGCGCCAGCCACTCCGGGTTGGTCAACTCCACGGCGGACGTCACCCCGCCGAGCGCGGCGGCGGCGTCGGGCAACAGCCCGTTGTCCGGCCCGACCAGCGTCCCGCCCGGCGTGGCCAGGGCCACCCCGCGCCGGGCGGTGCCCACCCCCGGGTCGACCACCGCGACGTGCACCCCCACCGGGAGGTGCGGCACCGTCTGGGCGAGCACGGCCGCGCCCCGCCGCACGTCGGCCGGCGGGACGAGATGGGTCACGTCGATCACCCGGACGGTCGGGGCGATCCGGGCGATCACCCCGTGACAGGCGGCCACGAAACCGTCGGCCAGGCCGTAGTCGGTGGTCAACGAGATCCACGCCATCGGTGTCCTCCTTCGTGCTCGCTCGTGCTCGTGCTCGGCCTCGCGCCTGCCTGGCCGGTTGCTTGCTTGCCTGCCTGCCTGACCGGCGCGGGGCGGCGCGGCTGCCGGCTCGACGCTAGCCTCCCGAGGCATGACGCGCGTGCTGCTGGTGCCCGGCCGCAACGACCCCCTGCCCGAGCACTGGCAGGAGTGGCTGGCCCGCCGAGATCCCGCGCGCCGCTGGGTCCGGCACGCCACCGGAGGGCGGTACGTGGCCGACGAGCGGGTCGCCGCCCTCGCCGCCGCCCTCGACGGGGTCACCGAGCCGACGGTGCTGGTGGCGCACAGCGCCGGCTGCCTCACCGTGGCGTTGTGGGCGGCCTCCTGCGGGCCGGGCCCGGTGCGGGGCGCGCTGCTGGTCACCCCGCCCGACCTCGACGAGCCGTGGACGGACGGGACGTCGGTGCTGCCGGCCCTGCCCGACGTTCCGCTGCCGTTCCCGTCGATCCTGGCGGCCAGCCGCACCGACCCGGTGATGACGTACGACCGGGCGGAGCACTGGGCCGGGCGGTGGGGAGCCGAGCTGGTCGACCTCGGCGACGCGGGGCACCTGACGACCGCCGACGGCTACGGCCCGTGGCCCCTGGCGGAGACCCTGATCGCCCGCCTGACCACCGTCGACGCGCCGCTCCCATGATCGTTTGTCGTTCAGTGAGGCGACACGCCGTCCCTTCTCTCGCGGAACAGCAGACGATCATGGCGCTCGACGGCGACGTTGCACCGTTGACCTGAAGTTCGGAGATCAATCCCGCCGCTTTCCTCTTGAACACCGATGGGAGTGGGCGGGGCGAGAAGGGGTTCGGGCGCCAGCCGGCGACATGCGATCATCGCGGTCATGAGAGGTCGTCGCGAACGGCTGAACCCGGCCGAGCGACGGCTCCGCTCGGCGTTCCTGCGCGGCGTGGAACTCGACCTCGCAGGCGCGCGTGATGCGGTCCGCGCCGACATCGTCGCCGATCTGCTGACGCGCGCGGTCGACCAGGCCGATCATCCGAGGGCGGCGCTGCGACTGCGAAACGCCAGGATCGTCGGCCGCCTCGACTCCCGGCAGGCCAACGTCGCCGCGCCGGTGTTCCTCGCCGGGGTGAGCTTCACCGACGTCGTGGACCTCACCAACGCCCGCACCGCAGGCGTCACTCTCGTCGACTGCGTGCTGCCCGGCCTCCGGGCCCGGCTCGTGGAGGTGCGAGGTGACCTCGACCTGACCGGGTGCGAGGTCACCGGCGCCGTCGACCTGCGCGATGCGCGGATCGGCGGATCCGTCACCCTCGACCGCTCCACCCTGGGTGACCCGGAGGCCGGGGGCGACGCGCTCGCCGCCGCGCGGATGACCGTGACCGGTGATCTGAGCGCCAGGGCCGGATTCGTCGCGTACGGCCGGGTGTGGCTGTCCTCGGCGACCATCGGCGGTGACGTGCTGCTCAGCGGTGCCACCGTCCGCAACCCGGCCGGGCCGGCCATCGACGCCAACCGCCTCACCATCGCCGGCAGCTTCTCGGCCAGGTACGGGTTCACCGCCGAGGGCGGCATCATCCTGGTGCACGCGCAGATCGGCAACCAGCTCAACTTCACCGAGGCGCGGATCGACGCCGCGGGCGGCTGGGCCCTGCACGTCGGCGGTGCCCGGGTCGCGAGTCTCTGGCTGACCTTCGCCACGCCGCCGGTCGGCCGGGTACGCCTCAGCGGCCTGCAGGCCGACTCGATCTTCGACGATCCGGCGACCTGGCCGGCGGCACTCGACCTGCTCGGATGCACCTACCGGCTGCTGATCGCACGATCACCCGCACCGCGCGGCTCGCCACTGCCACCGCAGCCGGTCACCGTCGCGCAGCGCCTGGACTGGCTGCGCCGGAGCCCCGACGGGTACGCGCCCGCGCCGTACGAGCAACTGGCCGCCCACTACCGGCAGAACGGCCAGGACCAGGAGGCCCGGCGCGTGCTCCTGGAGAAGCAGCGCCGACGCCGGGCCACCCTGAGCCTCCCCAAGCGGATCCTCGGGTACGTCCTCGACGGTGTCATCGGCTACGGCTACCGCAACTGGCTCGCCGGCGCCTGGCTGGCCGGGTTCTGGCTGCTCGGAACGGTGACGTTCACGGTGCAGCCGTCGACTCCCCGCGCCGGCACGGCGCCGGAACGCAACCCGGCACTACAGTCCCTCGATCTCCTCCTGCCGATCATCAACCTCGGGCACGACGGTGCCTGGCTTCCCGTCGGCGCCAGCCAGTACGTCTCGGCGCTGCTCGTCCTCGTCGGATGGACGCTGACGACCGCGGTCGTCGCCGGCCTCACCCGCCTGCTCAACCGCTGACCACGCGCGCGGTGTGCCTTGCTCGACCTGGGCGTGTGCCGGGTCGCGCGGGCGTCCTCGGCGGCGGCAGGTGGGGCGCCCGCAGGATGCCGCTCACCGCGCCGCCGCCCGTTGACGGGACTTGCGATCATCGAGCTTCGACCGTCTCCGGGAGCGTGGATGTGAAGGCCGAAGTGCGTGAGATCGCCGCCCTGGGGGTCGGCCTGACCGGCATCGTGCTGCTGGGCGTCGGGCTGGATCGGGTGCTCGACATCGGCAGCTGTTCCACGGGCGGATCCTACGTGGTCGCCCGCCCGTGCCCCGAGGGCTCGGCGATCTGGTTCTGGCTGCCGACGGCCGGTGCGATCATGTGGATCCTGGGCCTCGTTGCGGGTAGGCGGAGCTTCACCGAGCCGGGCGCCGGGCAGGTCCTGTGGACCGTCGGCTTCGCCGGAGGCGGCGCCGCCATGCTGGTCAAGGTGCTCACCCAGCCGTCCATGCCACCGGACGCGAGGCTCGGCGCGTCCATCGTGGCCGCCGTGTTCATCCCGATGGGCCTGGGCGTCGGGGTCGTCGGGATCGTGCAGCTCGTCCGCGGGCGGCGCGGGCGCGGCAGCGGTCCCCGCCGGACGAGGAACGGCGACCCACGGGGTCGGGACGGTCAACCGGGTGCCGGGCGCGATCCCTGGTCGCGGCTGAAGGCCCTGAACGACCTGCGGAGCACCGGGGCGCTGACGCGGGAGGAGTTCGTCGCGCTCAGAGCCGACCTGGCCGACTCCGCGTCGGACGGCCGGCGGGCACCGGCGACCGACCGCGTCGCCCTGATCCGACAGCTTGCCGACCAGCGGGCCTCGGGAGCCCTGAGCGCGGAGGAGTTCGAGGTCGGCAAGCGCGGCGTCATGCGCGGTGAACGGGTCGACTGACCCGGGCTTCGAGGCCGTCGCCGGCCGGGATGTGCGGGACGACGCTCGACGGTGCGCCCTCGACGGTCGGCGTCCACGTGAACAACGGTCCCGTGGCCAGGCTCCCCGCCAGCGCGACAACCAGGTAGATCAGCACCACGCCCGCCGGTGACCAGGCGAAGTGGCGCATCCAGTAGTTGTCTCGGGCGAGCCGCGCGAGCAGCGCCCCCACTATCGGTAGCGCCAGGTTGAGCACCACCGCCGTGGTCAGGAGGGTCTCCGTGGTCGAGCCGAACGCCCGCGCCGCCGTGTGGGTCGGCACGTAGGGCGAGGACACCCGGCGGACCAGCCCGACGACGAACAGGAACGGCACGCCGTAGAGCCAGGCGAAGAAGAGCACGCCGAGCCCGACGCGCCTCATCGGGCGGCCTGCCAGAATCCGCCGGCCAGCACGGCGAGCCCGACGGTGACCGACACCGACAGGGTGCCGGCGAGGACCGGGGAGGGGACCCGGCGCGCGAGCAGCGGGGTGATCGCCAGCGTGGTGAGCAGCATGGCCGCGAGAACCGGCGCGCCGACGATCGCCGCCAGGGCGAACCCCTCCTGCGGTGTCAGGCAGGCGAAAATGACCGAGCAGTCCCGGTTCGGGTTCTCCGGCACGCCTACGAGTCCGACGAAGACCGCGGCGGTCACGGTGGCGTACCAGCCGAACGCGACGAGGAGGCTCGACCCGAACGAGCCCCGGCGCGGCGCTTCCGCAACATTCATGCTCGTGACGTTGCCAGGGCTATGGTGCCTGGCCCATCCGCATCCGTACTCAATCCCGACCGCCCGATCCGGCGACGGCCGCCCTTGCGGGTCAGCGGTCGGAGGGATCGCCGGGATCGGCGGTGGACGGCTGCGTCGGCCAGAACGGCCACTCCTCGAACGAGTCGCAGCGCCCGTCCTCGGCGAAGCGCATGATCCACAGGTCGCGAAACTCCTGGTCGGCCGGGTCGCCGTACCGGACCTCCACCCGCGCCACCGCGGTGTCGTCCTCGACCGCGACGACCTCGCTGGTCATGTGGAACACCTCATCGGGGCCCTCCCGCTCGGCTTCCCACATCCGGGCGATGGCCGGCAGCCCGACGACCGCCTTCTGGTACGGCCCCTGCAGATAACTGGCCTGTTCGGTGAAGATCGCGCTGAGCGCCGCCGTCCCCGGCGTCCGCCATGCGCGCTCGTATGCCGCGATCCAGCCGGTCACGTGTTTCCGGTCCATGAGCCCCAGCCTGCCACCCGGTCGCACTCGGCCTGCCGTTGACGATGCGCCCGCTTCCGCCGGGAGCCATCCTGCGCAGGTCGACACCGGTCCAAAATGGGTCGATCGGGCCATGCGGATCGGCGACCATTTGCGGGTGTCTCGCGGCCGGCGGGGCGCGACCGACTTCACGTGGGGGACCGGTGCTCGCTCCGCTGCGCCATCGCGCGTTCCGCTGGCTGGCCGCCGGCCGCATGGTCAACATGCTGGGCAACGGCGTCGCGCCCATCGCCCTGGCCTTCGCCGTGCTCGACCTGACCGGCTCGGTGCGTGACCTGGGCCTGGTGGTCGGCGTCAGATCCCTGATGACCGTGCTGTTCGTGCTCTTCGGCGGCGTGGTGGCCGACCGGATTCCGCGCCGGCTGGTGCTGGTCGGCTCCAACGTGCTGGGCGCGGCGACGCAGGCGGCGGTGGCCGCCGTCGTGCTCACCGGCACGGCGACGATCCCGCTGCTGCTGGCGCTCGGCGCGGCCAACGGCGTCGTGAGCGCCCTGGCCCAGCCGGCGTCGGCCGCCGCGACGCCGCAGACCGTTCCGCCCGAACTGCTCCAGCAGGCCAACGCGCTCATCCGGCTCGGCATCAACGCGGGCTCGATCGGCGGCGCGGCGGCGGGCGGCCTCCTCGTGGCCGCCGTCGGGCCCGGCTGGGGGCTCGCCGTCGACGCGGCCACCTTCGCCGTCGCGGCCGTGGCCTTCGCCGGGGTCCGGGTCGCCGCCCCGAAGGCCAGGAGCAGCCGTACGGGTGTCGTCGCCGACCTGCGGGTGGGCTGGACGGAGTTCACCGCGCGTACCTGGGTGTGGGCGGTGGTGCTCGGCTTCATGGTCCTCAACGCGTGCCTGGCCGGCGGCGTCAACGTGCTCGGCCCGGCCGTCGCCGACTCGACTATCGGCCGCGGCGGCTGGGGCGTGGTGCTGGCCGCGCAGACCGTCGGGATGGTGCTGGGCGGGCTGATCGCCCTGCGGATCCGGGTGCGCCGGCTGCTGCTGCTCGGCGTGGCCTGCATGTTCGCCGAGTCGCTCCTGCTGCTCGGGCTGGCCCTGGCACCCACGATCCTCGTGCTGGTGGCCGCCGCGTTGGCCGTCGGCATCGCCGTCGAACAGTTCACGGTGGCCTGGGACACGTCGATCGCCCAGCACATCCCGGCCGACCGGCTGGCGCGCGTCTACTCGTACGACATGTTGGGGTCCTGGATCGCCATGCCGCTCGGCCAGGTGGCGGTCGGGCCGCTCGCCGCGACGATCGGGGCCCGCGACACGCTGCTGGCCCTCGCCGGGCTGGTGGTGCTCGCCGTCGGGGGCATGCTGGCCAGCCGGGACGTGCGCCGGCTGCGGGCGTTGCCACCCGGCCGGCCCGCCGGGGAGCCACCCGCCGCCGACGGCCGGCCGGCCGACCCGGCGCCGGCCGGGGCGGGCGGCGACGCCGCCGACAGGACCCCGGTCGGCTGACGCGGCAGCTCACGGCGCATCCCCACCCCGGCCCACGCGGATAACCGGTGGATGCCGGCGGCGGTGTCTTCTACCGTGCCGGTGGTGCCCATTCACGCCGATGAGATTCGCGCCACCGCCGAGCAGGTGCGCCGCCTGGTGGCGGACCAGTGTCCCCGCTGGGCCGACCTTCCCGTGACGCCCCTGCCCGACGAGGTGGAGGGCACCGATCACGTCCTCTTCCGGATCGGCGACGAACTCGTCGCCCGGATGCCCAAGATCGCCGGGGCGGTCGGCCAGGCCGAGTCCGACGCGCGGTGGCTGCCCACGCTCGCCCCCCACCTGCCCGCGCGGGTACCCGTCCCGCTGCACGTCGGCGAGCCGGGCGCCGGGTTCCCGTGGCCGTGGACCGTGGTGCCGTGGTTCGCGGGACGCACGCCGCCCCGGCTCGGCTGCGACGACGTGCGCCTGGCCCGCGACCTGGCGGACTTCGTGCGGGCCCTGCACCGGGTGGACCCGGCCGGGGGCCCGGCCAAGGCGCCCGGTGCCCGGGGGGCCGCCCTGCGCCACGTCGACGACGCCGTGCGGCGGGTGCTGCCCCGGCTCGCCGCGCACGACGACGGCTTCGACGTGCGCGCGGCCGAGGCGGCGTGGGAGGTCTGCCTGGCGGCTCCCGAGTGGGACCGCGAGCCGGTGTGGATCCACGGTGACCTGCAACCGGGCAACCTGGTCACCGACGACGGACGGCTGGTCGCGGCCATCGACTTCGGCGCGCTCGGCGTCGGCGATCCGGCCCCGGACGTGGCCCCGGCGCTGTGGACGTTCACCGGCGCGGCCCGGGAAACCTACCGGGAGGCGATCGGGTACGACGACGCCACCTGGCGGCGCGCCTGCGGCTGGGCGCTCGCGCCCTCGCTGACGGGCATCGACTACTACCGGCACACCTTCCCCCGCATGGCCGAACACGGCCGCCTGATGGTCCGCGCGGTCATCGCCGAGCTGGCCTGACCGAACCTCACCGGGGTGGCCACCCCACCCGGAGCGGGCGGGTCAGGCGGTGGCGGGGCCGAACCAGGTGGGTAGGTGGTCGCGCAGATCCTGCTGGTCGTCGCCGACCCACGCCACGTGGCCGTCGGGCCGCAGCAGCACGGCGGGCACGTCCAGTTCCTCGCTGCCGTCGGCGACGTGGTCGACGCGGTCGGCCCAGCCCGCCACCGAGAGCTTGCCGGTCCGGTCGAGCAGCAGCCCCCGGCCGCCGCGCGTCAGCTCGTAGAGGCGTCCGCGCCCCAGCCGGACGTCGCGCAGCCGCCGGCCGAGCAGGTCGTGGCCCGCGCCGAAGTCGTACCGGATGCTGATGGCGATGATCTTCTCGGTCAGGTGCCGGCTCACGTCCTCGTAGTCCATCAGCTCCGCCACCAGCCGGCGCACGGCCTGGGCCCCCGGCTCGGTGGACATCAGCTCCATCTGCGCGCGGGTGTTGTCCAGCACGTCGGCGGCGACGGGACGCCGCTCGGTCTCGTAGCTGTCCAGCAGCCCCGGCGGCGCCCAGCCGTCGACCTGGGCGGCGAGCTTCCAGCCGAGGTTGAACGCGTCCTGGATGCCGAGGTTGAGCCCCTGCCCGCCGGTCGGCGGGTGGACGTGCGCCGCGTCGCCGGCCAGCAGCACCCGGCCGACCCGGTAGCGCTCGGCCAGCCGGGTGGAGTCGCCGAAGCGGGACAGCCAGCGCGGCGAGTGCGCGCCGAAGTCGGTGCCGCCGTACGCCCGCAGTTGTCGCTTGACCTCGTCGAGGGTCGGCGGGATCCGGCGGTCCTCGGCCACCCCCTCGGCGGGCACGACGACGCGGTACACGCCGTCGCCCAGGGGCATCGCGCCGAAGCGCAGCTGGGTCTTGCGGACCTCGGCGCTCACGGCGGCGAGGGTCTCGGGTGACGCGGTCAGCCGCATCTCGCCCAGCAGCGTCTCGACCTTGCTGGGTTCGCCGGGGAAGCCGACGCCGAGCAGCTTGCGCACCGTGCTGCGGCCGCCGTCGCAGCCGACGAGGTAGCGGCAGCGCAGCCGGGTGCCGTCGGCCAGCTCGGCGGTGACGCCGTGGTCGTCCTGGCTCAGCCCGACCAGTTCGCCGCCGCGCCGGATCTCGACGCCGAGTTCGACGGCGTGCTCGGCCAGCAGGCGGTCGGTGGTGGTCTGCGGGATGCCGAGCACGTACGCGTGCGCGGTGTCCAGGCCGGTGGGCGGCGGCTTGGGGATGGCGGCGAAGAAGCCGCCGACCGGGTACTGCTGGCCGAGCGCGAGGAACCGCTCCAGCAGGCCGCGCTGGTCCATGATCTCGATGCTGCGCGCGTGCAGCCCGAGCGCGCGCACGACCGGGGTCGGCTCCGCCTCCTTCTCCAGCAGCAGCGTGTGTACGCCGTGCAGCCGCAGCTCGCTGGCCAGCATCAGGCCGGTCGGTCCGCCCCCGACCACGATCACGTCGAACATGGATGTCCCCCATACGTAGACGAGCCCGTCCATACTGCGCGGATCACCGATATGCGCAGCTACGGGGCCCGGCGGACGATTCTGCGGCATCACCCGGGTCTTGCCGCAAGGCCCCGGGTGCGGTATATGTTGAGAGTGGCAGGGAGTCGTCGACTCCTTGCCTTTCGTCTTTTCCGGCCCTGTTGCCGGCTTCTTTCCCGAGTGATGCGGCGCGAGTGATGCGGCCGCGATCGCCGGGCCTGTGGTGCAGCCCGCGTAGGCGGCCCGTGTTGACCGCATACGTCATACGTATTACTTTAACGTTAATCGATGGATGGGCGGCGCCTCCGGCCGCGTACCCGACGCCTGCCCGCCGGAGGGCCGATCCACCACGCACCCGATCCAGAAGGAGTCGCCCATGTGGAGACATCGGCTCGTCGTCGGTGCCGTCGCGGGAGCGGCGGCGCTCGTCCTCGCGGCGGGCGGCGCGGCGATCGCCGCCGGACCCGGCCCGGTCGCCTACGCCAATGACGTCGGCACCCTCGCGACAACCGCCGGATGCGGCCAGGCGCCAGCGCTGACCAGCGGCACCCGCACGATCTCCAGCGGCGGCCAGAACCGTTCGTTCATCCTGCGGATCCCCGACAACTACGACCGCAACCATCCCTACCGGTTGATCTTCGCGTTCCACTGGAACGGCGGCACCGCCAACGAGGTCGACTCGGGCGGCACCAGCGGATACCCGTGGTCCTACTACGGCCTCCGCGCGCTGTCGAACAACTCGGCGATCTTCGTCGCGCCCCAGGGCATCGGCAACGGCTGGGCCAACAGCGGCGGCCGCGACCTGACCTTCGTCGACGACATGCAGCGGCAGATCGAGGCCGGCCTGTGCGTCGACACCACGCAGCGCTTCGCCATGGGCTTCAGCTACGGCGGCGGCATGAGCTACGCCATCGCCTGCGCGCGGGCCACGGTCTTCCGGGCGGTCGCCGTCTACTCCGGCGCGGAGCTCAGCGGATGCAGCGGCGGCACCCAGCCCATCGCGTACATCGGCATCCACGGGCTGCGGGACGGCACGATCCCCATCTCCACCGGCCGCTCGCTGCGCGACAGGTTCGTCAGGAACAACGGCTGCACCCCGCAGAACCCGCCTGAGCCGGCGCAGGGCAGCCTCACGCACACCCTCACCTACTACTCGGGATGCCGGGCCGGCTACCCGGTGGCGTGGGCCCCGTTCGACGGCCCGCACGCCCCCAACGCCGTCGACGGCTCCGCCGACCCGTACGCGCCGGGCGAGAAGTCCTGGACCCGGCCGGTCGTGTGGAGCTTCTTCACCCAGTTCGACGGCACCACCCCGCCGACGTCCTCGCCGACCCCGACCCCGACCAGCAGCCCGGCGCAGGGCAAGCAGGTCGTCGGCGGCCAGTCCGGACGCTGCGTCGACGTGCCGAACGGCAGCACCACCAACGGCACCCAGACCCAGCTGTGGGACTGCACCGGGGCCGCCGCCCAGAGCTGGACCCACACCGCGGGCCGGCAACTCCAGGTGTACGGCACCAAGTGCCTCGACGCCAGCGGCGCGGGCACCAGCAACGGCACCCAGGTGATCATCTGGGACTGCCACGGCGGCACCAACCAGCAGTGGAACGTCAACGCCAACGGCACCATCACCAACGCCCAGTCCGGGCTCTGCCTGGACGCCAACGCCGCGGGCACCGCCAACGGCACCAAGCTCATCCTCTGGTCGTGCAACGGGCAGCAGAACCAGCAGTGGAGCCTGCGCTGACCCGCGACCGACCCTGACCGGTGGCCCTCGGGCGACCAGTCGATGCCGGCCCGGCCTCTCGATCCGCCGGGCCGGCATCGTCGCCGGCTCGTGCGCGACCGGGTCGCCACCGGGCAGCTCACCGTCGACGCCTTGTGGCCGGCCGACCGGCCGGTTGGTCGGTTGGTCGGTCAGCGGTCTCAGCCGCGCAGTCGCAGGCCGCGCGGGGTGGCCCGGAAACCGGCGGCGGTCAGCGCGTCGCGCAGCGGGGACGCCGACACGGCCTCCCCGTCGGCCCGCTCCACCGAGATCGCGCCGAGCGCGCCCGTGCGCACCGCGTCGGCGAGCGCCCTGCCGGCCGCCGCGAGGGCGTCGGGGGCGTCGGCGAAGGAGAGGATCGTCCGGCCGCCCCGCTCGACGTAGAGCACCAGGTCGCCGCCGACCAGCACGACCAGCGCGCCCGCCTTGCGCCCCGCCCGGTGCCCGCTCGCCGGGGCGGCCCCGTCGCCGGAGTCGACGGCCCGCTCGGGCCAGGGCAGCGCCGCACCGTACGGGTTGGCCGGGTCGGTGGCGGCGAGGACGAGCGCCCCGCCCCGGCCCCCGGCCTCCTGACCCCCGCCGCCACGGCTCGCGGTCGGGTCGGCGAGGGCGCGGATCCGGTCGACCGCCCCGGGCACCGCGAACTGGGCCGCGCCCAGCCCCTCCACGAAGTAGCCCCGCCGGGCCGCCCCGCGCTCCTCCAGCGCCGACAGCACCGGGTAGACGGCTGCGAAGCCACCCGTCACCTGCTCGGCGACGACCGCCCCCCGGGTGACGACGCCGTGCCGCTCCAACAGCACGTCGGCGAGCGCGGCGGCCCGCCGGGTCGGGTCGAGGTCGCGCTCCGGCAGCCGGGACCAGCGGCCCGCCACCGTGGGCGGGCCGCTGCGGCTGGGCAGCGCCACCCGGCCGGGACGGCGCAACCGGGTGCGCGGCGCGGCCGGCCGCGACCGGTGCGCCCCGCCGCCGCCGAGCGCCGCCCGCAGCGGGGCGAGGGTGTCGTTGGTGAGGTGCCCCGCCCACACCAGGTCCCAGATCGCGGCGGTCAGCGCCGCGTCGTCGGTGCAGCCCACCCGGTCGGACAGCGACCGGAAGAACAGCGCCTGCCCGTCGCCGAGCGCGTCGAGCACGGCGTCGTGCAACGGGGTACGCGCGAGCGCGTCGTCCGGCGGCGGGAGCAGCAGCGGCGCGGCGTCGGCGTACGCGAGGGTGACCCAGCCGTCGCCGCCGGAGATCGCCCCGGACCCGGCCCACAGCACCTCGCCACCGGCGCACAGCTCGTCGAGCTGGGCGGGGGAGTAGTCGGCGACCCGGCCGGGCAGCACGAGGCGTTCCAGGGCGGACGCCGGCACGGCCGCGCCCTGCAACTGCTCGACGGCGGCGGCGACGGCGTCCACCCCCCGCGCCGACGAGCCGACCTGCTGCCAGCGGGGCAGGAACGCGGCCAGTGCCCTCGGCGGCACCGGCTCGATCTCCCGGCGCAGCGCCGCGAGGGAGCGGCGGCGCAGCAGCCGCAGCACCTCGGCGTCGCACCACTGGGTGCCCACGGTGTCGGGGGCGAACTCGCCGGAGACGACCCGCCCGGCGGCGGCGAGGCGGCGCAGCTCCTGCTCGACGACGGCCACCCCGAGCCCGAAACGGGCGGCGCAGGTGGCGGCGGCGAACGGGCCGTGGGTGCGGGCGTACCGGGCGACCAGGTCGCCGAGCGGGTCGGCCACCGGGGCGAGGTGCGCCTCGGCCACCCCGACCGGCAGGGCCACGCCGAGGGCGTCGCGCAGCCGGGCGGCGTCCTCGACGACGACCCAGCGCTCCTCGCCGGCGACGCGCACGCGCAGCACCCGGCGGGCCGCCGCCAGGGCGGTGAGCCAGTCGACGGGCACGCCCCGCTCGGCCAGCTCCGCCTCCGACAGGTCGCCGACGGTGCGCAGCAGCTCGACGGCGTCCTCCGCGTCGCGGGGCCGGCGCTGTTCGGTCAGCCAGCGCAGCTGCCGGTCGGTCTCGGCGAGCACCGCCGGGTCGAGCAGCTCCCGCAGGTCGACCCGGCCGAGCAGCTCGCCGAGCAGCGCCGAGTCCAGCGCCAGGGCGGCGGCCCGCCGCTCGGCCAGCGGCGCGTCGCCCTCGTAGAGGAACGCCCCGACGTAGCCGAACAGCAGCGAGCGGGCGAACGGCGACGGCCGCTCGGTCTCGACCTCGACCAGGCGCACCTTGCGGGCGGCCAGGTCGCGCATCAGCCCGGCGAGGGCCGGCTGGTCGAAGACGTCCTGGAGGCACTCCCGGGCGGCCTCCAGGGTGACCGGGAAGTCGGCGTACTCGCGGGCGACGTCGAGCAACTGGGCGGCCCGCTGGCGCTGCTGCCACAGCGGCTGGCGGCGGCGCGGGTCGCGGCGGGGCAGCAGCAGCGACCGGGCCGCGCACTCCCGGAACCGGGACGCGAACAGCGCCGACGTGCCCACCGACTCCTCGACGAGCTGGGCGATCTCGTCGGGCTCGAAGAGCACCACGTCGGCGCCGGGCGGGGAGTCGGCGGTGTCGGGCAGCCGCACCACGATCCCGTCGTCGGACGGCATGACCTGGGCGTCCACGCCGTACCGCTCGGCGAGCCGGCGGCCGATGGCCAGCGCCCACGGGCCGTTGACGCGGGCGCCGAGCACGCTGTGCACGGCGAGCCGCCAGTCGCCCAGCTCGTCGCGGAACCGCTCGACCAGCACCGTGCGGTCGTCGGGCAGGGACCGGGTCGCGGCCTGCTGCTCCCGCAGGTAGGCCAGCAGGTTGCCGGCGGCCCAGTCGTCGAGCCCGCCGGCGCGCAGCGCGGCCACCGCCGCCTCGTCGCCGTGGCGCAGCAGGGTCCGCACCCGGGCGCCGATGGCCCGGCCCAGCTCCACCGGGCGGCCGAGCTGGTCGCCCTTCCAGAACGGCATCCGGGCGGCCTGGCCCGGGGCGGGGGAGACCAGCACCCGGTCGGGGGTGATCTCCTCGATCCGCCAGGACGACGAGCCGAGCAGGAACACGTCGCCGACCCGCGACTCGTAGACCATCTCCTCGTCCAGCTCGCCGACCCGGGCGGCCCGCTCCGCCCCGGCGAGGAAGACGCCGAACAGGCCCCGGTCGGGGATGGTGCCGCCGCTGGTGACGGCGAGCCGCTGCGCGCCGGGCCGGCCGGTGAGCACGTCGGCGGCGCGGTCCCAGACCAGCCGGGGCCGCAGCTCAGCGAACGCGGTCGACGGGTAACGCCCGGAGAGCATGTCCAGCACGGCGTGCAGCGCGGAGTCGGGCAGCTCGGCGAACGGCGCGGCCCGGCGGACGACGACGGCCAGGTCGCCGACCCGCCACGGTTCGAGGGCCACCATCGCGACGATCTGCTGGGCCAGCACGTCAAGGGGGTTGCGCGGGTGGTGCAGCTCCTCGATCGCCCCGGCGGCCATCCGCTCGGCGACGACGGTGCAGGAGAGCAGGTCGCCCCGGTGCTTGGGGAAGACCACGCCCCGGGAGACCGCGCCGACCTGGTGCCCGGCCCGGCCGACGCGTTGCAGGCCGGCGGCGACGCTGGGCGGGGCGGCGATCTGCACCACCAGGTCGACGGTGCCCATGTCGATGCCCAGCTCCAGGCTGGACGTGGCCACCACGGCGGGGAGCTGGCCGGACTTGAGGGCCTCCTCGATGTGCTTGCGTTCCTCCCGCGAGACGCTGCCGTGGTGGGCGCGGGCGACCACCGGGGCGGCCCCGGCCGCCGCGCCCGCCTGGGCCATCACCTCGGCCGGCAGCCGGGCGGGCGGGCCGCCCGGGGACCCGGGACCCGGCCCTGCGGCGGTCGGCCCCGGGCCGGCCTGCCCCGGGCCGGCCGACCCGGCGTCGGCCAGCTCCGCGTCGGCCAGCTCGTTGAGCCGGGCGCAGAGCCGCTCGGCACTGCGCCGCGAGTTGGTGAAGACGATGGTCGACCGGTGCGCCCGGACCAGCGCGTAGACCCGTTCCTCGACGGCGGGCCAGATCGACGCCCGGCGCGGGCCGGGGCCGCCCAGGTCGTCGGGCGGCGGCTCCTGCTCGTCGAGGCGGGTCATGTCCTCCACCGGCACCTCGACGCTGACCTCGATGGTCTTGGCGCTGGGCGGCTGCACCACGTCGACCGGGCGGGCCCCGCCGAGGAACCGGGCGCACGCGTCGATCGGCCGGACCGTGGCGGACAGGCCGATGCGCTGGGCGGGGGCGGGCAGCAACTCGTCGAGGCGTTCCAGGGAGAGCGCCAGGTGCGCGCCGCGCTTCGTTCCGGCGACCGCGTGCACCTCGTCGACGATGACCGTCTCGACCCCGCGCAGCGAATCCCGCGCCGCGGAGGTGAGCAGCAGGAACAGCGACTCGGGGGTGGTGATGAGGACGTCCGGCGGGGTGCGGGCGAAGGCCCGCCGCTCGTCGGCGGGGGTGTCGCCGGTGCGCATCCCGACGGTGATCTCCGGCGGGGCGACGCCGAGCCGGGTGGCGGCCTGCCGGATGCCGGCCAGGGGCGCCCGCAGGTTGCGCTCCACGTCGACGGCGAGCGCCTTGAGCGGGCTGACGTAGAGCACCCGGCAGCGCTGGCGGGGCTCGGCCGGCGGCGGCGAGGCGGCCAGCCGGTCCAGCGACCAGAGGAACGCCGCGAGGGTCTTGCCGGAGCCGGTGGGCGCGACCACCAGGGCGTTGCGGCGGGCCGCCACCGACCGCCAGGCCCCGATCTGGGCGGGGGTGGGCGTGGCGAAGGCCGCCGAGAACCACTCCCGGGTCGCCGGGCCGAATCCCGCCAGCACCCGGGCCGCCTCCGCCGCGCCGAAACCGGCCGTCACCTCCGCCACGCCTTCCATCCTGCCCCGGGGGTGGGACATCCGCCTGGGCCGGACCGGTGCCGGCGGTCGACACGCGCGAAGTGCCGCAAGGCCGGTTTGTGGATGGAATGGGGCATTGTTCCGTTAAGTCTTACTTAACTGCTTGCTTCTGCGTCGCCACCTAAAGTAACTTTGCGGAAGTGAGACGTGGAGGAGTGCGCATGGTCGTCGAGGAGCGGGTAGCCGGTGCGGGCACCGACGTGCTCATCCGGAAGGTCGACAGCCATCTTGCCGCACTCCGCGCCGGCCTGCACGGCCCCGAGTTGGAGCTCGCCGAGCGGCTCGCGGCCTGCCTGCGCGAGCTGGTCCGGCAGACCGCCCAGTCCAGCGCGGCCGACCGGGGGCAGGTCCGCGCCGCCGTCCACTACTTCGTCCTGCGTCGGGAGAGCCGGGGGCGGCTGCTCTCCGTGCGTTCGCTCGCCGCCGCCCAGCGCGTGGTCAACAAGGTCGTCGTCCAGCTCGACCGCCCCGACCTGCTCGTCGAGACCCGCCGCGACCTGCTGGTCTGAGACCGTCACTCCCGCCAGCCGGCCAGCTCCACCCCCTTGGCCAGCTCGACCCGGAAGCCCATGGTGATCTCGCCGCTGTCGCCCGGTTCGAGGCGCAGCCGCCAGGTCAGCTCGCCCAGCTCGGTGCGATCGGCCGGCGCCGGTGCGATCGTGGCCTCCCGCACGACCACCGCCTCGTCGCGGGACACCGGCACCTGGTCGCGCACCTCCACGGTCGCCGGCCGGGGCGTGTGGTTGGCAACGGTGATCCGATACTCCACGTCCCGGCGTCGGGTCGAGCCGAGCGTGGCCCGGGTGTCGGCGCGCCGACCCAGCTTCCGCTCCACCCGCACCCGGTCGTCCACGCCGAGCGCCAGCTCCGTCTCCTCGCCGGGCGCCCACGTCGGCAGCCGGGTGGCCGCGACGAAGTCCGCGCCGTGGAAGACCGCCGCCGGGCCGGGCAGCAGCGTGTGCGCCGAGGTGTTGCGCACCGTCGCCCGCAGGTGCGCCTCGGCCGCGCGCACCGGCACGGTCACGTGGTCCAGCCGCGCCGGCAGCTCCAGCACGGCGATCGTCGCCCGGTACGCGCTGCCGTCCGCCGGCACCGCCACCGGCCGTGCCGGCCGGTAGGTGGCCGCGCTGACCCCCTGCTCGACCGTTGCCACGCTCTCGTGCACCTTGGGGCGCGGCGCGCCCGACCGGGCCGCCCCGCCTACCGCGGCGACCTCGAACGCGGGCCCGCCGGGCGGGGCGGGCGCCGGCACCGCGCCGAAGCTCGCCGCCGGCATGGCCGCCTTCGGCAGCGGCCGGACCCGGTCGAGATACCACGGCGACAGCTCGGGCACGCCGGTCGCCGCCGCCGGCCGGGCCGTCGAGAGCTGGAGCACACACTCCGGCCAGTCCTCGCCGGTGTCCTGACTGACCAGGCCGAACCAGGTGACGGTCACCGTGTCGTCGACCAGCCGCAGGTCGTAGGAGGGCTGCCAGCGGGCCCCGTCGACCAGGTAGGTCAGCTCCAGGTCCAGCTCGGCGTCGTCGACGTCCACCGCCACGGTCACCTCGGCGGCCAGCCGGTCCGGCTCCCGCTTGCCGTGCGCCGCCTCCAGTTGCCGCCGCACCGCCGCCAGGTCCTCGGTCAGCTCCGTCCGCCGCCGGGCCAGCTCCCGCCGCCGCCCGTGGGAGTCGGCGAGCTGCCCGGCCACCGAGTCGGCGAAGGCCGCCACGTCGGCCGGCTCGGCGTCGCCGGCGGCGAGCGCGCGGGCGTACGTGCCGCCGGCCCGCTCGGCCAGCCCGGAGAGGAACTGCCCCCGCTGCTCCTCGACCGCGTACGCGTCGTCGACCCCGGCCAGCTCGTCGGTCAGCTCCCGGCTGCGCTCCTCCAGCTCGCGGACCTGCCCGTCGGCGCTGCGCGCCTGCCGCCACGTGGTCACGTCCACGCCGAGCACGGTCGCCGCGCCCCGGCCGCCGACCCGCAGCGAGTCCCGGTGCAGCCCCAGCGGCAACGGGGCGATGCGTACCCGGTGCTCGCCGGCGGTCAGCCGGGCGCTGCCCCGGCGGGTGACCCGGGCCCGGTCCGGATAGACGGTGACGCCGACGACGGGTGCTTCGATCTCCACTGCGTTCACGGCGGCGAGGATAGCCGGGCGATGCTCGTGGCCCCGGTGGGCCGGCACGGGGTCTCCGCCCACACCCGCCACGGGAAAATCCGGCAAAACCGCCCATCAGGCCGGAAACTGGCGTCTGATCGATGATAGGCGTCTCCCTCGGGCGCGCTGCTGCCACCACGACCGGGAGCGCGGGTGCTCGTACTGCTGATCCTCCACCTGGTGGCGGCGCTCGTCGCGCCGCTGCTGGTGCGGTGGTGGGGCCCGCGCGCCTGCTACCCCCTCGCGCTCGCGCCGGCCGCCGCGTTCGGCTGGGCCGTGGCCCGTACGCCGGCCGTGCGCGACGGCGGGGCCGTCGTCGAGGCGTACCCCTGGGTGCCGCAACTGCGGCTGGAGCTGGCCCTGCGGCTGACCACCCTGTCCTGGCTGATGACCCTGCTCGTCGGCGGCGTCGGCGCGCTCGTGCTGGTCTACTGCGCGCGCTACTTCGCCGCCGGGTCGGCCGGGCTGGCCCGGTTCGCGGCCGTGCTGGTCGCCTTCGCCGGCGCGATGCTCGGCCTGGTCCTCGCCGACGACCTGCTGCTGCTCTACGTCTTCTGGGAGCTGACCACGATCTTCTCCTACCTGCTGATCGGGCACAGCACCACGCGGCGGGCCAGCCGGTGGGCGGCGGCGCAGGCGCTCACCGTGACCACGTTCGGCGGGCTGGCGATGCTCGTCGGGTTCCTGATGCTCGGCCGGCACACCGGCGGGTACCGCTGGTCGGAACTCGCCGGGGCCGGGCTGCCGGCCGGCGGCTACCTGGTCACCGCCGTGCTGCTGGTGCTGGCCGGGGCGCTGGCCAAGTCGGCGGTCCTGCCGTTCAGCGGCTGGCTGCCGCAGGCGATGGCCGCGCCGACACCGGTCAGCGCGTACCTGCACGCGGCGGCGATGGTGAAGGCCGGCGTCTACCTGCTCGGCCTGCTCGCCCCCGTGCTGGCCACCGCCGGCCCGTGGCGGCCCGTGACGGTCACCGCCGGCCTGCTCACCATGCTGGTCGGCGGGTGGGCCGCGCTGCGCCAGTGCGACCTGAAGCTGCTGCTGGCGTACGGCACCGTCAGCCAGCTCGGCCTGCTCACCGTGGTGCTGGGCGCGGGCACTCCGAAAGCCGCCCTCGCGGGCACGGCGATGCTGTTCGCGCACGCCCTGTTCAAGGCGGCCCTGTTCCTCGTCGTCGGCGCGATCGACCACAGCGCCGGCACCCGCGACCTGCGGGAACTGTCCGGGCTCGGGCGGCGGGCCCCGCTGCTGGCCGCCGTCGGGACGCTGGCCGCCGCCTCGATGGCCGGGCTGCCCCCGCTGGTCGGCTTCGTCGCCAAGGAGGCCGTCCTCGCCGCGTTCACCGACCAGCCGGTGGTCCTCGCCGGGCTCGTCGCCGGCACGGTGCTCACCGTCGCCTACACGGCCCGCTTCGTCTGGGGGGCGTTCGGCACGCGCCCGCACGCCGAACGGACCGAGCCGCAGCCCGTACCCGCCGCCATGCTCGGGCCGCCCGCCCTGCTGGCCGTCGCCGGGCTGGCCGCCGGGGTGCTCGCCGGCCCGGCGGGCGCGCTGCTGCGCCCGTACGCCGAACTCTTCGGCCCGGTGCCCGAGCACCTCGCGCTCTGGCACGGGCCGACCCTGGCGCTCGGCCTGTCCGCCCTGGCCCTCGCCGGCGGCGCGGCCCTGTTCGCGCTGCGCGGCCCGCTCGCCCCCGCGCTGGCCCGGGTGCGCGCGCCGGTGGGGGGCGCCCAGGGGTACGAGTGGCTGACCCACCGCTTCGACCGGCTCGCCATCGAGGTCACCAGCGCCACCCAGCGCGGCTCCCTGCCGCTGTACCTCGGCACGATACTGCTGGTCCTCGTCGTCGTGCCCGGCGGGGCGATGCTCGCCGCCGGCCCGTGGCGGCAGGGGGTCCCGCTGTGGGACACCCCGCTGCAACCGGTCGTCGGCGTGGTTTCGGCGGTGGCCGCGCTGCTCGCCGTCGGCGCGCGTCGCCGGCTCACCGCCATGCTGCTGGTCGGGGTCACCGGCTACGGCACCGCGATGATGTTCGTCCTGCACGGCGCGCCCGACCTGGCCCTCACCCAGTTCCTGGTGGAGACGGCGACCATCGCGGTCTTCGTGCTGGTGCTGCGCCGGCTGCCCGAACGGTTCTCCGCCCGCCCGCTGCGCCGCAGCCGGTGGGCGCGCCGCGCCGTCGGGGCCGCCGTCGGCGTCGTCCTCGCCGGGCTCTGCCTGGTCGCGGTCGGCGCCCGCACCGCGCCGTCGGTCTCGCGGGCGTTCCCCGACCTCGCCGTCAGCGAGGGGCACGGCCGCAACGTGGTCAACGTGACCCTGGTCGACATCCGGGCCTGGGACACCATGGGCGAGATCTCCGTGCTCGTGGTGACCGCGACCGGGGTGGCCAGCCTGATCTTCCAGCGCTCCCGCACCGGCCCCCGCCCGCGCCGCCCCCGCCGCCCCGAGCGCCCCGCCCAGCGGGGCCCGCAGCGGCCGGTGTGGCTGCGCGGCGGCCCCACCCTCGCCGAGCGCCGCCGGTCCATCGTCTTCGAGGTCGTCACCCGGCTGCTCTTCCACACCATCGTGCTGTTCTCCCTGTTCCTGCTCTTCTCCGGCCACAACGCCCCCGGCGGCGGCTTCGCAGGCGGCCTGGTCGCCAGCCTCGCCCTGGCCGTGCGCTACCTCGCCGGCGGCCGGTACGAGCTGGCCGAGGCGGCCCCCGTCGGCGCCGGCACGGTCCTCGGGGCCGGCCTGGCGGTGTCCGTCGGCACCGGCGCGTTCGCCCTCCTCGCCAGCGGGTCCGTGCTCCAGAGCGCGAAGATCGACCTGTGGCTGCCCGGCGTCGGCGACTTCTACGTCGTCACGTCGCTGTTCTTCGACATCGGGGTGTACCTGATCGTGGTCGGCCTGGTGCTGGACATCCTGCGCAGCCTCGGCGCCGAGGTCGACCGGCACATCGAGGCGGCCGGCAAGACCGAACGCGGGCTGATCGTCGACCCGCAGGGGCGGCGGCCGTGAACGGCAGCGGAGCGACCCTGGTGCTGGTCGTCCTCGTCGGGGTGCTCGCCGGCACCGGCGTCACGCTGCTGCTGGAGCGCAGCCTGACGAGGATCCTGCTCGGCGTCGTCCTGCTCGGCAACGGGGTCAACCTGCTGATCCTGCTCGGCGGCCGGTCCGGGGACGCGCCCGTCGTCGGCACCGCACCGGTCGACCGGATGAGCGACGCGCTGCCGCAGGCGATGGTCCTCACCGCCATCGTGATCACCTTCGGGCTCACCGCGTTCCTGCTGGCCGTCGCGTACCGCAGCTGGTATCTCACCGGCAACGACGAGGTGCAGGACGACCTGGAGGACCGCCAGGTCGCCGAGCTGGCCGCCCGCAACGAGCTGCCCGCGCGCGACCTCGGCGGCGAGGGCCCCGACGGCGACCCGGAACAGGTCGACCCGGAGCCGCACCTGCGCCGGCAGCACCGGGGGGAGACGCCGTGACGGGGTACGGGCCGCTCGTTCCGCTGCCGGTGGTGGTGCCGCTGCTGGGCGCCGCCCTCACCCTGCTGCTGGCCAACCGGCCCCGGCTCCAGCGCGCCGTCAGCGTGGCGGTGCTCGCCGTCACCCTGGTGGTCGCCGTGGTGCTGCTCGTCGAGGCGTACCGGCACGGGCCGGTCGTGGTGAGCATCGGCGGCTGGCCCCCGCCGGTGGGGATCGTGCTGGTCGCCGACCAGCTCGCCGCGCTGATGCTGGTGGTCTCCTCCGCCGTGACGCTGTGCGTGCTGCTCTACTCGATCGGGCAGGGCCGGGGGGACATCGGCGAGTCCGCCCCCGTCACCATCTACCACCCCACCTACCTGGTGCTCACCGCCGGCGTCACCAACGCCTTCCTCGCCGGCGACCTGTTCAACCTCTTCGTCGGCTTCGAGATCCTGCTGGCGGCGAGCTTCGTGCTGATCACGCTCGGCGGCACCGAGGGCCGGATCCGGACCGGTTCGACGTACGTGGTGGTCAGCATCCTGTCCTCGATGATCTTCCTGGCCGGGGTGGGGCTCGTCTACGCCGCCACCGGCACCCTCAACATGGCCCAGCTCGCCGGGCGGCTCGACGCGCTGCCCGACGACGTACGGCTCGCCCTGCAGCTCACCCTGCTGCTCGCGTTCGGGATCAAGGCGGCCGTGTTCCCGCTGTCGGCCTGGCTGCCGGACAGCTACCCGACCGCGCCCGCCCCCGTCACCGCGGTCTTCGCGGGCCTGCTCACCAAGGTCGGCGTGTACGCGGTCATCCGCACCGAGACCCTGCTGTTCCCCGGCGGCGACGTCGCCGGGCTGCTGATGGTGGTGGCCGCGCTGACCATGGTGGTCGGCATCCTCGGCGCGGTCGCCCAGTCGGACATGAAGCGGCTCTTCTCGTTCACGCTGGTCAGCCACATCGGCTACATGATCTTCGGGGTGGCGCTGAGCAGCGTCGCCGGCCTGTCCGGGGCGATCTTCTACGTGGTGCACCACATCACCATCCAGACCACCCTGTTCCTGGTCGCCGGGCTGGTCGAGGCGCGCGCCGGCAGCACCGACCTGCGCCGGCTCGGCGGCCTGGCCCGGGTGGCCCCGCTGCTCGGGGTGCTCTTCTTCGTGCCGGCGATGAACCTCGCCGGGATCCCGCCGCTGTCCGGGTTCCTCGGCAAGCTGGGCCTGCTCCAGGCGGGCGTCGGCGAAGGCGGCGCGCTCCCCTGGGTGCTGGTCGCCGCCGGCACCGCCACCAGCCTGCTCACCCTCTACGTGGCGTCCCGGGTGTGGAACATCGCGTTCTGGCGGGCACCGCAGCTGGTCGCCACCGACCCGCCGACCCGACTGCCCACCCTGATGGTCGGCGCCACCACGGCGCTGGTCGCGCTGGGCCTGGTGCTCACCGTGGCCGCCGGCCCGCTGTTCGGGGTGACCACGGACGCGGCGACCGACCTGCGCGCCCGCACCCCGTACGTGCGCGCCGTCCTCCCCGGCGGCGCGCCGTGACCGGGCGGGCCGGCCGTCCCGGCGGTCCCGGTCGGGGGAGCGCGGTGAGCGGCCGGGCGTTTCGTCCTGGCGATGCGCCGGCGGCCGTCGGGGGTGCGAGGTGAGCGGCCGGGCGTTTCGTCCTGGCGATGCGCCGGCGGTCGTCGGGGGTGTGCGGTGAGCGGCCGGGCGTTTCGTCCTGGCGATGCGCCGGCGGTCGTCGGGGGTGTGCGGTGAGCGGCCGGGCGGCCGGGGGCCGGCGTCGGGGGCCGGTCGCCGACCCCGACGCCCCGGTGACCCGGGTGCGCGCCCGGCTCGGCCGCTGGCGGGACCGGCTGCTGACCCTGGCCTGGATGGCGCTGATCTGGTGCCTGCTCTGGGGGCGGTTCTCCTGGGGCAACCTGCTCGGCGGGCTGCTCGTCGGCGGGGCGGTGCTGCTCTTCTTCCCCCTGCCGCCGGTCACCTTCGGCGGCCGGCTGCGCCTGCGGGCGCTGCTGGAACTGGCCGGCCGGTTCGTCACCGAGCTGGTCAGCGCGAGCATCCACGTGGCGTGGATCGCGGTGCAGCCGGGCTACCGGCCCCGCGGCGCGATCATCGCGGTGCGGCTGCGCGTGCGCACCGACCTGAACCTGGCGCTCACGGCGGAGGCGATCTCGCTGGTGCCCGGCACCCTGATCGTCGAGGTGGACCGGGAACGAGGCGTGCTCTACGTGCACGTGCTCGACGTACGCGGACCGGAGGACCTGACCGGCAGCCGCGACCGGATCCTCGCCACCGAGGCGCGGATCGTCCGCGCGATCGGCTCGGCCGCCGAACTCCGCCTCCTCGCCGCCCCCGCCGCTCCCGTTCCTCCCACCGAGAGGGGGGCCGACCGGTGAAGGTCGTCCTCGCCACCGTGCTCACCGTGCTCCTGTCGGTCACCGCGCTGCTGGCGCTGGCCCGGATGTACCGCGGCCCGTCCCTGCTGGACCGCGTGATCGCCGCCGACGTCCTGCTCAACACGATGGCCGGCGCGGTCGGGGCGGAGGCGGCGGTCAACCGGCACGCCACGACCCTGCCCGTGCTCGTGGTGCTCTCCCTGCTCGGCTTCGTCGGCGCGGTGGCCCTGGTCCGCTTCGCCGTCCGGGAGGAGTCGTGAACGTGGGTGTCGTCGTCGCCCCGCTGGGCGCCGCTCTCGGCGTTCCGCTGAGTGCGGGTGTCGTGGCCGACTGGCTGGGCGCCGGCTGCCTGGTCGCCGGGGGACTGCTCAGCCTCGCCGCCGGGATCGGCGTGCTGCGCTTCCCGGACGTGCTCGACCGGATGCACGCGGCCACCAAGCCCCAGGTGCTCGGCGTGCTGCTGCTGCTCGCCGGGGTGGCGCTGCGGCTGCGTACCCCCGACGACGTCGGCATGATCGTGCTGGTGGCGGTCTTCCAACTGGCCACCGCTCCGGTGGCGGCCCAGATGGTCGGCCGCGCGGCGTACCGCTCGGGCCGGGTCGACCGCTCCCTCCTCGACGCCGACGAACTCGCCGACGGGGGGTAAGGAAGGGCCCCTTGTTAACGCATTCTGTATAGGAAGGGCCCCTTGTTAACGAGATCGGGCCCCAGGCCACGTTCCACCCAGCGGGGTGAGAAGGGTGCCCTTCTCTACCGTATGCGTTAACAAGGGGCCCTTCCTTGCACCTTCAGCGGGCGCTCAGCCGACGCCGATAAAATGGGCGGCATGATCGACTCTTCTGCCCAGGAGGGCAGCAGTAGCCAGCCGGGTCGTGCCCGGCATCTTCCCGTCCCGACGACCCCGGGAGCCCTGAGCGACCCGTGTTGATCGTCGTCGGGCTTGCCCTCATCACCGTTCTCACCGCCGCCACCGGCTACTTCGTGGCCCAGGAGTTCGGCTACGTCGCCGTCGACCGGGGCCGCCTCCGGCAGCTCGCCGACGACGGCGACCAGGCCGCCGCCCGGGCCCTGGAGGTCACCGGTCGGCTGTCGTTCATGCTCTCCGGAGCGCAGCTCGGCATCACCGTGACCGCGCTGCTGGTCGGCTACGTCGCCGAGCCGTACCTGGGCGCGGGGCTGGCCGAGCTGCTCGGCGTGGCCGGGGTATCCACGGCCGTCGCCCTGCCGCTGTCGGTCGCGCTGGCGCTGGTCATCGCGACCGTGGTGCAGATGGTCCTCGGGGAGCTGGCCCCGAAGAACCTGGCCATCGCCCGCGCCGAGTCGCTGGCCCGGGCGCTGAGCCGGTCCACCCTGATCTACCTGAAGATCGCCGGGCCGGTGATCACCCTGTTCGACAAGGCCGCCGTGCGGCTGCTGCGCCGGCTCGGCATCGAGCCGATCGAGGAGCTGCCCAGCGGGGCCACCCCGGAGGACCTGGAGCAGATCATCGCCGAGTCCCGCGAGGAGGGGCACCTCGACGCGGAGATGTCCGACCTGCTCGACCGGGGGCTCGACTTCCGGGAGCTGACCGCCGGGGAGGCCATGGTGCCCCGGGTCGACGTGCACACCGTCCGGGCGCACGAGCCGCTGAGCCGGGTGGTGGAGCTGCTCGACACCGGGCACTCCCGGTTCCCCGTACGCGGCGCCGACGGCGTCGACGACCTGGCCGGCGTCGTCGGCATCGCCGACGTGCTGGCGGTGCCCCCGGCCGAGCGCGCGACGACCCCGGTCAGCGCGGTGGCCGTACCCCCGTTGCTGGTGCCCGAGACGTTGCCGCTGCCGACGGTGCTGGACCGGCTGCGGTCCGGGCACCGGCAGCTCGCCTGCGTGGTCGACGAGTACGGCGGCTTCGCCGGCGTGATCACGCTGGAGGACCTGGCCGAGGAGCTGGTGGGCCCGATCCGCGACGAGGACGACCCGCCGGAGCGGGCGCCGGCCCGGCAGGACGACGGGTCGTGGGTGGTGCCGGCGCGCTGGCGGATCGACGAGGTCGCCGACAGCACCGGCATCGAGCTGCCCGAGGCGCCGGAGTACGACACCGTGTCCGGGCTGGTCATGCGGGAGCTGGGCCGGGTGCCCGAGGTGGGCGACCGGCTGGAGATCGTGCTTCCCGTCGACGGCGACGCCGAGACCGAGGCGCGCGCCCTGGTCGAGGTGCTGGCCGTGGACCGGCACGTCGCCGACTCGGTCCGGCTCCGGCTCGCGGGCGGCACCGCCGCCGCCACGGGTCGGGCGGCGGGCAGCCGTCGGGACGGGGAGGCGGCGGCATGAGCCCCGGCATCGCCCTCGTCGTCTCCGTCGTGCTGCTGGCGCTGAACGGGTTCTTCGTGGCCGCCGAGTTCGCGCTGGTGGCCAGCAAGCGGTACCGGCTGGAGCAGGCCGTCGCGACCGGCGGCGGCCGGGGGGCCCGCGCGGCGCTGGACGGCGTACGCGAGCTGTCCCTGATGCTGGCCGGCGCGCAGCTCGGCATCACGCTGTGCACCCTGGGCCTCGGCGCGCTGGCCGAGCCGGCGATCGAGCACCTGCTCAGCCCGCTGCTGCACGCCGTGGGGCTGCCGGCCGCGGCGAGCCACGTCGTGGCGCTGGTCTTCGCCCTCGGCCTGGTCACCTTCCTGCACCTGGTGGTCGGCGAGATGGCCCCGAAGTCGTGGGCGATCACCGACGCGGAGCGGTCGGCGACCCTGCTGGCGCTGCCGTTCCGGGCCTTCGCCCGGGTGGCGCGGCCGGTGCTGTCGGCGCTGAACGCGCTGGCCAACGCGATGCTGCGGCTGGTGCGGGTGCGCCCGCAGGACCAGCTCGCCCAGGTGCACGGCCCCGACGAGCTGCGGATCCTGCTGGAGCAGTCCCGCGAGCACGGGCTGCTCGGCGCGGAGCAGCACCGGATGCTCACCAGCATGCTGGAGCTGCAGGGCACCACGGTCGCCCAGGTGATGGAGCCCTTCGACCGGATCGTCACGGTCGGCCGGGAGGACCCGGCCGAGCGGGTCGAGCAGGTCTCCCGCGACAGCGGCCGGTCCCGGCTGGCCGTGCTGGACGCCGGCGGCGAGGTGTGCGGCCTGGTGCACGTGCGGGAGGCCGTGCGGGCCACCACGACGGGCCGGGCGGCGACCGCCGGGGAGCTGATGACCGACGCGTTCACGCTGCCGGCGTCCGCGTCGGTGACGGAGGCCGTGACCGCGATGAAGGGCCGGCGGGCCCAGCTCGCCCTGGTCCGCAACGGCGGCGGCCCGACCCGCCCGATTGGTTTCGTGGCGCTGGAGGACCTGCTGGAGGAGGTCATCGGCGAGTTCGACGACGAGACCGACCCGGTGCCCCGGGGCCGCCGGATGCGCTGACGCCCTCTGCCGCTCGTCGACGCCTGCGGCCGGCCCGGCACCACCGGGCCGGCCCCGGCGTCCGCGCCGGGCGGGCAGGACTGTCCGGCCGCCGGCGGGGAAAGCCGTGCCACCACCGAGGGGGTACGGAGGAAGCGCCGTGCGGCTGACCGGGGTGTCGCCGGAGTCCGGCTGGACCGGGCTGTCGGTGCGGACCACGCTGCCCAACCCGAGCACCCGTCCCGGGCTGCGGCTGCCCGGCCGGGTCACCCTGCACGCCGGGCCGGACGACGTGCCGGTCCGGCGGCTGCGGCTCGGCCTGGTCACCCAGGTCGAGCCGGACGACCCGGGAGCGCCGCGGCGGCTCGTCCAGTTCCACCAGGTGACGATCGCGGGCGCGTTCGTGGTGCCGGCCGGGCGGCGGCGGGCGGTCGACTTCGCCGTGCCGCTGCCCTGGGAGACCCCGGTGACGATCTTCGGCGGGGTGCCGCTGATGAGCCTGCGGATGGGGCTGCGCACGGAGGCGTCCCTCGACGTGGACCTGGAGCAGGGCGCGCTGGTGCCGATCTTCGTGCATCCCCTGCCGACCCAGCAGCACGTCCTCGCCGCGCTGGACACGCTCGGCTTCAGCATGCGCCAGGCCGGCCTGGTCGACGGCCGGCTGCCCGGGGTGGAGCAGGCGCTCCCGCTGCACCAGCGGCTCGGCTGGTGGGTGGCCCCGCTGTACGCCGGCCCGATCACCGAGCTGGAGGTGATCTTCGTGGCGAACGCGGCGGGCCTGGAGGTGCTCCTGTGGGCCGACCGCCGGCTCTCCCTCGCCGGAGTCACCCACCAGAGCATCAGCCGGTTCCGGGTCTGGCACGCGGGCGCGGACCGGCTCGACTGGGTGGCGGTGGTCGACGGCTGGCTGCGCCACGCGATCAACCGGCACGCCGCCGCGGCAGCGCACGCCGACTGGTCGGCCCAGATCACCGAGTCGGCGCACGTCAGTCGGCCCCCGGACCAGCCGGTCCGCCCCGGCTATGGCCTCGGCGGCACCGCCGGTGGCGCGGGCATCGGCGGGGGCGGCGGAGGCGGCGACGGCACGTGACGCCTGCCGTGCGCCGCCTGCCGTGCGCCGCCTGCCGTGCGCCGCCTGCCGTGCGCCGCGTGCGCCGGGGGCGCGGTAAGAAGGGGACCCTTCTATACCGTATGAGTTAACAAGGGGCCCTTCCTTACACCGAGGCGGTGGCGACCTTGATGCTGAAGCCGAGGAAGACCGCCGCCACCCCCGTGGTCGCCCCGGCGGCCAGCCGCCGCCGCTGCCGGAACTGCGCCGCCAGGAACGTGCCCGCGAAGATCAGCGCGGTCAGGTAGAGCGCGCTGGTGACCTGGGCGATCAGCCCGAGCAGCAGGAACGACAGCGCCGGCCAGGCGTACCCGGGGTCGACGAACTGGATGAAGAACGACACGAAGAACAGGATCGCCTTCGGGTTGAGCAGGCTGATCACCAGCGCCCGCCGGAACGGGCTGCGCAGCTCCGCCGGCTCGGCGGCGTCGATCAGGCGCGGCGTGGCGGGGTCGTTGCGGTCCCGCCAGCGCCGCCACGCGCCGCGCAGCATGGTCAGCCCGACCCACCCGAGGTACGCCGCGCCCGCGTACTTCACCACGAGGAACAGCGGCGGGTACGCCTTGAGCAGCGACGCCACCCCGGCCGCGGAGAGCGTCATCAGCGCCGCGTCGCCGAGGAAGACCCCACCGGCGGCCCGGTAGCCGGCGCGTACCCCGCGCTTGGCGGCGGTGGAGAGCACGAAGAGCGAGTTGGGGCCGGGGAGCAGCACGATCGCCACGGTCCCCAGCACGTACGTCCAGATGTCGGTGATGCCCAGCACGCCCGACATCATCGCGCCGGCACCGGGCCGGGGCGAAGCCGTTCCCGCAGCCTGGCCTGTGCGTTCGGCCACTCCTCGTCGGTCAGCGAGTACTGCACGGTGTCCCGCCAGGTGCCGTCGGGGCGCAGCCGGTGCCGGCGCAGCACCCCCTCGCGGGTGGCGCCGAGCCGCTCGATGGCCCGCTGGGAGCGTTCGTTGCGGATGTCGGTGTGCCAGACCACCCGCACCGCGCCCAGCTCCTCGAAGGCGCGGGTGAGCAGCAGCAGCTTCGCCTCGGTGTTGATGCCGGTGCGCCACCAGGGCCGGCCCAGGTAGGTGTAGCCGATGGCGACCGCCCGGCGGTCGGGGTCGACCTCGTAGTACGACGTGCTGCCGACGACCGCCCCGGTGACGGCGCAGCGCTGCACCCACGGCACCCGCTCCCCGCGGTGGTGGGCGTCGAGGGCGACCCGGATCGTCTCGGCCGTGCCGGCCGGGTCGGCGGGGCGGTGGCTGCCCAGGTGCTGCCACACCTGCGGGTCGGCGGTGGCGGCGTGCAGCTCGTCGGCGTGCGCGAGGTCCAGCGGTTCGAGGACGACGTGCGCGCCCCGCAGCACGGCCGGCTCCAGCCAGGGCGAGCGGTCCGGCCGCAGGTACGCAGGCAGCGGCGCGGTCACGCCCGCGTCGGGCTCGGGCCGCCCGGCGGTCAGCCGCAGCGGCAGCACCCCGGCCCAGTGCGGCAGGTCGTGGTCGCCGGGTTCGTCGCGTACGCCGCCGGTGCGGGTGCGGACGGAGACCTCGCGCAGCGGCAGGGCCAGCACGGCGGTCTCGGCGAGTTCGCGGCGGCTGGGCGGGCGGCTGTCGGCGCTGCGCCCGGCGGCGGCCTTCTCCACCAGGGCGGTCATCGCGGCCGACTTCTCCCCGGCGTCGGTGACCAGGTGCGCGGTGCCGTGCGCGACCACCGACCGGTAGTTGGCGCTGTGGTGGAACTGGGAGCGGGCGTAGATTAGGCCGTCGAGCAGGGTGACCGCCACGCAGACGGGCAGGCCGTCGCCCCGGGCGGCGAGCAGCGGCCGGCTGCCGGTGGAGCCGTGCAGGTAGAGCGTGTCGCCGACGCGGACGTGCAGGGTGGGCAGCACCCGGGGCTCGCCGTCGACCGTGAACGCGAGCGCGCAGTGGTACGCCTCGTCGAGCACGGCGTGCGCGGCGGCCCGGTCGTAGCTCATCCGGTCGCGGCTGCGGGTGGCGGTGGTCCGGGGGGTGGGTGGGTACATGCGAGGACCCGCTTTCGTACTAGTACAATCCTCGAATTGTGTCAGCACGCTATCAGGTCACCGGCCGGACGGCCGCCGAGATCTCCGCCAGCATCGAGTCGGGCGTCCGCGTCGGCGACCTGCCCGCCGGGGCCGCCCTGCCCCCGGTGCGGGCCCTCGCCGCCGAGCTGGACGTCAGCCCGGCCACGGTGGCCCGCGCCTACCAGGACCTGCGCCAGCGCGGCCTGCTCGCCACCGCCGGCCGGCACGGCACCCGGGTCCGCCCCCGGCCGCCGGTCGCCACCCGCCGCGCGCTGCGCCCGAGCACCGCGCCCGGCGTCCGCGACCTGTCCCTCGGCGAGCCCGACACCCGGCTGCTCCCGCCGCTCGGCCCGCACCTGGCCGCGCTCGCCGCCGACTTCGGCACCCCCATCGGGTACGCGTCGGCCGGCGTCCTGCCCGAGCTGGCCGACGCGGCCCGGGAGCGGCTCGCCGCCGACGGGGTGCCCGCCGCCGACGTCACGGTCACCGGCGGGGCGCTCGACGGCATCGAGCGGCTGCTCGCCGCCCACCTGCGCCCCGGCGACGCGGTCGCCGTCGAGGACCCGGGCTGGGCCAACCTCCTCGACCTCGTCGCCGCCCTGGGGCTGCGCCCGATCGGGGTGCCGGTGGACGACGAGGGCCCGATCGAGCCCGGCGTGCGCGCCGCGCTGGCCGCCGGGGCCCGCGCCCTGGTCGTGACCAGCCGGGCGCAGAACCCGACCGGGGCGGCCGTCTCCGCCGACCGGGCCGCCGCGCTGCGCGCCCTCCTCGCCGGCCGCGAGGACCTGCTGCTGATCGAGGACGACCACGCCGCCGAGCTGGCCCGCGTACCGCTGCACCCGCTCGCCGGGGCGACCGGGGCGTGGGCCTTCGTCCGGTCGGTGAGCAAGCCCTACGGGCCCGACCTGCGGCTGGCCGTGCTGGCCGGCGACGAGGCCACCGTCGCCCGGGTCGCCGGCCGGGCCCGCGTCGGCGCCGGCTGGGTCTCCACCGTGCTGCAACGCCTCGTGCTCGCCCTCTGGCGTGACCCGGCCACGGCCGCCCTCGTCGACCGGGCCGGCGCCGACTACGAGCGCCGCCGGGGCGACCTGCTCGCCGCGCTGGCCGCGCGGGGGCTGGCCGGGCACGGCCGCACCGGCATCAACGTCTGGCTCCCGGTGCCCGACGAGACCAGCGCCGTCACCGCCCTGCGCGACGCCGGCTGGGCGGTGGCCCCGGGCGCGCTGTTCCGCATCGCCGCCGCCCCCGGCGTGCGCGTCACGGTCAGCCAGCTGGACCCCGCCGACCTCCCGGCCCTGGCCGACGCGATGGCCAGGGCCGTCCACCCCCGCCCCCCGTCGGCCTTCACCGCCTGAGGGGCCGTCCCCGGGGCGGGGCGCGCCGGGTGGGGGTGCCCGGGTGGGCGCGGCCACGGCGGGTAGAAAGGTCGCCATGACCGACAAGACCGACACCGCCCCCGGGGCGCAGCAGTTCATCCCGCCGCAGGCCGACACCCTCGACGCGCTGCGCGCCGCCGCGCGCGGCTGCCGGGGCTGCGAGCTGCACCGGGACGCCACCCAGACGGTCTTCGGCCGGGGCGGCGCCGACGCCCGGGTGGTGCTGGTCGGCGAACAGCCCGGCGACATGGAGGACCAGAAGGGGCTGCCGTTCGTCGGCCCGGCCGGTCGGCTGCTGCGCCGGGCGGTCGACGACGCCGGGCTCGACCCGACGGGGCTCTACCTCACCAACGCCGTGAAGCACTTCCGCTTCGAGCTGCGCGGCAAGCGGCGCATCCACCAGACCCCGGACCGGGTGCACGTCACCGCGTGCCGCCCCTGGCTGGTGGCCGAGTTCGCCCGGCTGCGCCCGGAGGTCGTCGTGGTGCTCGGTGCGACCGCGGCAAAGGCGCTGCTCGGCCCGTCGTTCCGGGTCACCCGGCAGCGCGGCACCCTGAGGCCCTGGCCGGCGTCGGCCGAGCGGCCGGAGGACTTCGCCCGGGTGCCGGTCGACTCGGCCGGCGGGGTCGCCGACGCACCGGCGGCCCGGCTCCTGGCCACGATCCACCCGTCGGCGGTGCTGCGCGCCGACGACCAGGACACCGCGTACGCCGGACTGGTCGCCGACCTCAAGGTCGCCGCCGCAGCCCTCCGGACCTGACCCACCCCCACCCCCCGGTCCGGCCTGCCTCGATCCTGGGCAGTTGTCGTTGCGACGGGACCGCAACTGTCCAAGGTCCGGGGGGTTGCGTGAGGATGGGGCGAGCCGCACCCCCCGCCGGAGCCCCGGCCGTCACCGAGGAGCCACCGATGGCCACCGACCTCACCGCGTCGGCCCCCGGCCGCGTCGACGTCGCCCCGATCCAGCGCCGCACGCTGCGGCTGCTCGTCGTGACCCAGATCATCGGCGGCATCGGGGTCACCATCGGCATCTCGGTCGGCGCGCTGCTCGCCGCCCGGGTCGCCGGCACGGCGGTCGCCGGCCTGGCGCAGAGCGCCGCCGTGGTCGGCGGCGCGTTGCTCGCCGTCCCGGTCACCCGGATCATGACGGGGCACGGCCGCCGGCCGGGGCTGGTCACCGCGTACCTGGTCGGGGCGGCCGGGGGCGTGCTGGTGGTGGTCGCCGCGGCGACCCGCCAGGTGCCGCTGCTCTTCCTCGGCATGCTGCTGTTCGGCGGGGGCTCGGCGGCCAACCTCCAGGCCCGCTACACGGCCGTGGACCTCGCCGAGCCGGCCCGCCGGGGCCGCCAGCTCTCCCTGGTCGTCTGGGCCACCACGATCGGGGCGGTGGCCGCGCCGAACTTCGCCGCGCTGGCCGACCGCACCACCCGGGGGTGGGGGCTGCCGTCGCTGGCCGGCCCGTTCGCGTTCAGCGCGGTGGCGTTCGCCCTCACCGCCGGCGTACTGCTGGTGCTGTTGCGGCCCGACCCGCTGTTGACCGCGCGCCGGTTGGCGGACGCCGAGGCCGCTCCCGCTCCCGAGGCCGCTGCCGACGCCGCTCCCGCTGCCGCCGGCAGAGCCGCCGGGCCGGCGGCGGACCGGCGGCGCGGCGCGGGGATGCGGACCGCCTGGCGGGTGGTCCGCGAGCGGCCGGCGGCCCGGCTCGGCATCGCCGCCGTCGCGGTCGGCCACCTCGTGATGGTCGCGGTGATGTCGATGACCCCGGTACGCCTCGGCGAGTACCACGACGACTCCGCCGTGCTCGGGGTGGTCGGGGTGGTGCTCAGCCTGCACATCGCCGGCATGTACGCGTTCTCCCCGGTGGTCGGCTGGCTTACCGACCGGCTCGGCCGGCGGCCGGTGATCCTCGGCGGCCTGGCCGTGCTGCTGGTCGCCTGCGCGGTGGCGGGCGCCTCCGGGCACCACACGCCCGGCCTCTCGGTCGGCCTGGTCCTGCTCGGGCTGGGCTGGTCGGGGACCATGGTGGCCGGCTCCACCCTGCTGTCGGAGTCGGTGCCGGCCGACGTGCGGCCCAGCGTGCAGGGGCTCTCCGACCTGACGATGGGCCTGGCGGGGGCCGCCGCCGGGGCGCTGAGCGGGTTCGTCATGCAGGTCGCCGGGTATCCGACGCTGACCGTCCTGGCGGCGATCGCGACGGTGCCGCTGCTGGCGCTAGCGTTGCGTGCGGTGCCCGGGCGGGCGCCGGACGAGGAGGACCGACCGTGCGGCTGACCGACTTCTGGACCCGGCTGGAGGAGGCGTTCGGCCCGGGGTACGCGACCAGCATCGCCTCGGACCAGGTGCTGTCCCAGCTCGGCGGGCGGACCATCGAGCAGGCCCTCCGGTCGGGTGAGCAGACCCACGTCGTGTGGCGGGCGGTGGTCGCCGCATACCCCGACCGGGTGCCCGCGCGACTACGCTGAGCAGCCTTTTCTTTCCTCCCGCGTGTCGCTTGCCGAGTCGTACACCTGTTCGGCTATTGTCCACAGCGGGGTGCTCGTCCACAGCTCGCGGCCCGTCGGCTGGTTTTCTGTCGGACCCAGCGCCTAGCGTGTCCGCGTGACGCGAAGCTCAGGAAAGACGCCGGCGAAGGCAGGGGTGGCAACGATGGCGGCAGGTCCTGACCGGGAGAAGGCGCTCGACCTTGCTCTCGCTCAGATCGACAAGCAGTTCGGCAAGGGTTCGGTGATGCGCCTGGGGGAGCGCCCTGTCGTGCAGACCTCGGTCATCCCGACCGGGTCCATCGCCCTCGACGTGGCCCTCGGCGTGGGGGGCCTGCCCCGGGGCCGGGTGGTCGAGATCTACGGCCCGGAATCCAGCGGTAAGACGACGGTGGCCCTGCACGCGGTGGCCAACGCCCAGCGGGCCGGCGGCATCGCCGCGTTCGTCGACGCCGAGCACGCGCTCGACCCGGAATACGCGAAGGCCCTCGGCGTCGACACCGACGCGCTGCTGGTCTCGCAGCCCGACACGGGCGAGCAGGCGCTGGAGATCGCGGACATGCTGGTCCGCTCCGGCGCGATCGACATCATCGTGATCGACTCGGTGGCGGCCCTGGTGCCGCGCGCCGAGATCGAGGGTGAGATGGGCGACAGCCACGTGGGCCTCCAGGCCCGGCTGATGAGCCAGGCGCTGCGGAAGATCACCGGTGTGCTCAACAACACCGGCACCACGGCGATCTTCATCAACCAGCTCCGCGAGAAGATCGGTGTCATGTTCGGCTCGCCCGAGACCACCACCGGTGGCCGGGCGCTGAAGTTCTACGCCTCGGTCCGGCTCGACGTGCGCCGCATCGAGAGCCTGAAGGACGGCACCGACGTGGTCGGCAACCGCACCCGGGTCAAGGTGGTGAAGAACAAGGTCGCCGCGCCGTTCAAGCAGGCCGAGTTCGACATCATGTACGGCAAGGGCATCTCCCGCGAGGGCTCGCTCATCGACGTGGGCGTGGAGCAGGCGATCATCCGCAAGTCCGGCGCCTGGTACACGTACGACGGCGACCAGCTGGGCCAGGGCAAGGAGAAGGCCCGCGAGTTCCTCCGCGAGAACCCGGACGTGGCGGCCGAGATCGAGAAGAAGATCCTGGAGAAGCTCGGCGTCGGGGTCGGCGCGGGCGACGCCGCCGGTGGCCCGGAGCTGCCGCCGGTCGACTTCTGACCGGCCGCTGACCAGTGACAGGACGACGCGCCCGCACGGGGCGGGGCTGGGATGCCAGCCCGCCCCGCGCGGGTGACGCCGACGGTTCGCCCCGTCCCCGGCGCGGCCGGCGCGGCTCCTCCGGCGGGGCGTTCTCCCCGCAGGTCGACGCCGATGCCCCGGGCGACGCCGACGACCGGGGTGCCACCGGGGTGCCGCAGGACGCCGATGCTCCGCGCGGCACTGGGGCTCCGCCACGTGACGAGGCGGAACTGGCCCGGGAGATCTGCCTGCGTCAGCTCGCCGTGCGTCCGCGCACCCGGGCCGAGCTGGCCGCCGCGCTGGCCAAGCGGGGGATCTCCGAGGAGGTGTCCGCCGGGGTGCTCGACCGGTACGACGAGGTCGGCATCATCGACGACGCCGCGTTCGCCCGCGCCTGGGTGTCCAGCCGGCACGCCGGCCGGGGGCTGGCCCGCCGGGCTCTCGCCAACGAGCTGCGGCGGCGGGGCGTGGACGGCGAGGTGGCCAGCGAGGCCCTCGACGAGCTGGACGAGGAGACCGAGGCCGAGACGGCCCGGGCGCTGGTCGACCGGAAGCTGCGTACGGCCCGGGGGGAGCCGGACGCCGTCTTCCGTCGCCTCGTCGGCATGCTCGCCCGCAAGGGCTACCCGCCGGGGGTGGCGATCCGGGCGGTGAAGGAGGCGCTCGCCGCGCAGAGCGCCGAGGCGGCCGAGTTCGCCGACGGCATCGACGCCGACGCGCTCGCCGACGCGGAGGGCGACCTCACCCCGGACACGCGCCCGCTCGACTGAGCGGCCGGGCCGAGGCGCCCGGTCGGTGGGCGAGCCGCCGCAGCCCGGCCCGGCCGGGTGAGCACGCCGGTGCGGCCCGGCCGAGGGGTGCCGACGATTACGACGGCACCCGCCGGATCCGGTCTTCTTTGTCCGGTCGTGTCCGGCGTGCCATCAGCGTTGGGTGACTCGTCAACTTCTCTCCGTTCGGGGGGTTTGATCATGAGTCCTTGACCAGACGGCACCCGGAGACCTAGCCTCGCCATACAGGCTCACATTGCCCGACCAAGCGCAAGCAAAGCGCACAACATAGATCGCGTAACAGAACAGCATCACTTTGGCCGGCTCGCCGGCCTGCGGTGTCAGCTCCGGACAGGCCGGTCCGGGGCCGGCACGACAACTGCACCCAGCCGTCGGCGATGCCCCGTGGGCACCGTCGGCGGAAAGCTACCCACGGCCAGTCGCTCAGGTCGGGCGTCTCAGAGCCGCAGCGCACGTGCCCACCCGGCACGCTCACTGCGGCGCCGACGTTCAGGGGAGGCGGCCATGGCGGGGCGGCAGAGGTCCACGGGTGGTCCCGGCGGGACGGCGGTCGGCGACGGCGCACGCCGTGGCGCACGGGCGATGGCCAACAACGGTGCACGGGCGGCCGCAGGCAGTGTTACGCGACCGGTGGCCGGCAACGGCGTACGGGCGGCGCAGTCCCGGTCCGGCGCGGGGACGCGGCCGTGAACGCCTTCGACGCCGTCCTCCTCGGGGTGGTGCTGCTCCTCGTCCTGGTCGTGGTCGGCGCGGTGCTGGTGGGCGTGCGGACGATGCGCCGGCTCAGCGCGGCACCCCGCCCGGAGGACCCGGCCTACATCGCCGAGAAGGACCGCCAGGAGCAGTCGCTGGCCGCCCTGCGCACCGCCGCCGACGAGGTGAACAGCACCATCGACGTGGCCAAGTCCGCCGCGTCGGCGGCGCGCGCCGAGGCCGCCGCCGCGAAGGCGGAGGCGAAGGCGGCCCGGGCCGAGGCCCGCCGGGTGCTCGACGATGCCCGGGCGGAGGCCGACACCGTCCTGGAGCGGGCCCACAAGCAGGCCGAGGCCGATGCCGAGCAGTTGCGCACGGCGGCCCGCCGCAGCGGGGAACGCGAGGTCGCGGTGCTCGCCGCGACCACCCGGGAGCAGGCCGCCGAGGTGGAACGGCGGGCCGCCCGGATGGACGAGCGGGAGCGCCTGCACACCGAGGAGGTGGAGCGGCTGGCCGACCGGGAGCGGCAGCTCACCGCCGCCAGCGCCGCCCTCGCCGCCCGTGAGTCCGCGCTGGCCGAGCGCGAGCAGGCCGTCGCCGAGGCGGAGGAGCAGCGCCGCCGCGAGCTGGAGCGCGTCGCGGGGCTCACCGCCGACGCGGCCCGCGCCGAGCTGATCGAGGTGATCGAGACCCAGGCGAAGCGGGAGGCCGCCCTGCTGGTGCGGGACATCGAGTCCGACGCCCGCAACACCGCCGAACAGCGCGCCCGGCACATCGTGGTGGACGCCATCCAGCGGGTGGCCAGCGAGCAGACCGCGGAGAGCGTCGTCAGCGTCCTGCACCTGCCCGGCGACGAGATGAAGGGGCGGATCATCGGCCGGGAGGGGCGCAACATCCGCGCCTTCGAGTCGGTCACCGGGGTCAACCTGATCATCGACGACACCCCGGAGGCCGTGCTGCTGTCCTGCTTCGACCCGGTGCGCCGCGAGGTCGGCCGGTTGACGCTGGAGAAGCTGGTGCTCGACGGCCGGATCCACCCGCACCGGATCGAGGAGGTCTACGATCTGGCCCGGCAGGAGGTGGAGCAGCTCTGCCACCGGGCCGCCGAGGACGCACTCGTCGAGGTCGGCATCACCGAGATCCACCCCGAGCTGGTGAGCCTGCTCGGGCGGCTGCGCTACCGCACCTCGTACGGGCAGAACGTGCTCAAGCACCTCGTGGAGACCGCGCACATCGCCGGGATCATGGCCGCCGAACTGCGGCTGGACGTGCCGACCATCAAGCGGTCGGCGTTCCTGCACGACATCGGCAAGGCGCTCACCCACGAGGTGGAGGGCAGTCACGCCATCATCGGCGCCGACCTGGCCCGCAAGTACGGCGAGAGCGAGGACGTCGTCCACGCGATCGAGGCGCACCACAACGAGGTGCCGCCGCAGACCATCGAGGCCGTGCTCACCCAGGCGTCCGACGCCTGCTCCGGCGGGCGGCCGGGGGCGCGGCGGGAGAGCCTTGAGGCGTACGTCAAGCGGCTGGAGCGGATCGAGGAGATCGCGGCCGGGAAGCTCGGCGTGGAGAAGGTCTTCGCGATGCAGGCGGGCCGGGAGATCCGGGTGATGGTCAAGCCCGACGACGTCGACGACATCGGCGCGGCGGTGCTGGCCCGGGACGTGGCCAAGCAGATCGAGGAGGAGCTGACCTACCCGGGGCAGATCCGGGTGACCGTGGTCCGCGAGTCCCGGGTCACCGAGATCGCCCGCTGACCAGCTCTGCCACCCACCATGTCGCCGATGTGGCGGTGTCCCAGCGCTGGGACACCGCCACATCGGCGAAACGGGGTGAATCAGGGTGGGGTCAGACCATCCGGGCGGCGTCCTCGCCGACGTCCTGGGCCGGCAGCACCTTCGCGGCCGTGCGCGGCATCCGCCCCAGCCGCCGCTGCAGCCACCACGCGAAGATCGACAGCAGCCCGCAGATGGCGATGTAGATCGCCGCGACGATCAGGTACGTCGGCACGTAGGGCAGCCCGAAGGCCAGCCGGCCGCCGATCTGCTTGCCGACGAAGAGCAGCTCCGGGTAGGTGATGATGAACCCGAGCGCGGTGTCCTTGAGCAGCACGACGAGCTGGCTGACGATCGCCGGCAGCATCGAGCGGAACGCCTGCGGAAGCAGGATCAGCCGCAGCACCTGGTTCTTGCGCAGGCCGATCGCGTACGCGCCCTCGGTCTGGCCGTAGGGCACGGCGTTGATGCCGGCCCGGAAGATCTCGGCCAGCACCGAGCCGTTGTAGAGCATGAGGCCGATGACCAGGGCCCACAGCTTGTCGATCGACCAGCCGTACTGCAACGGCACGTAGTAGCCGAAGAAGATCAGGATCAGCAGCGGAATGGCCCGGAACAGCTCGACCACGAAGCTGGCCGGTGCCCGCAGCACCCACTTGTCGCTGAGCCGGCCGCTGGCGAAGACGGCACCGAACAGCAGGGCCAGCACGGCGGCGATGCCGGCGGCCTTGAGGGTGGCCCACAGCCCGGCGAGGAGTTCGCGCTGCACGGCGGCGTATTCGAACTGCTCCCACTTGCGGGCCTCGAACTGGCCCGTCTCGTAGAACTTCCAGCCGACGTACGCGAGCAGCGCGACGATGCCGGCGATCGTGGCGACGCCGAGGATCGCGTTGCGCCGGCGGGCCTTGGGGCCGGGCAGGTCGTAGAGAACCGAGGCCTGACTCACCGGGCGACCCTCCACTTGCGCTCGAGGAACCGCTGGAGCGCCACCAGCGGCAGGATCAGGATGAGGAAGCCGATGGTGATCCAGAGCAGCACCGCGAACTGCGGCTCGCCGCGCTCGGACATGTAGAACGGGATCGCGCCGGCCTCCAGCACCGAGAAGCCGGCCGCGATCGTGGTGTTCTTCAGCATTGCGATGAACACGCTCATCATCGGCGGCACCATCGCCCGCAGCGCCTGCGGCAGCACGATCAGGGTCAGCACCTGGGCGAAGGTCATGCCCAGCGCCCGGGCCGCCTCGGCCTGCCCGGTGCCGACCGTGTTGACGCCGGAGCGGATCACCTCGCAGACGAACGCCGAGGTGTAGACGGTCAGCGCGATGCAGGCGCTGTCGAAGTAATCGATGTTCACGTCCAGCTTCGGCACGCCGAAGACCAGGAACGCGAAGACCAGGGTCAGCGGGGTGTTGCGGACGATGTTGACGTACGTCGCGCCGAAGGCCCGTAGCGCCGGCACGGGGGAGACCCGCATCGCGCCGAGGAGGGTGCCGAGGACGAGGCTGCCGACCGCGGCGATCAGGAACAGCTGAACGGTGTTGGTGAACCCTTCCCGGTACAGGGTCCAGTTGTCCGTCAGGACACGGAGGAACTCGCCCATGCCTCGCTCTCAGTCCTCGGGCGGGTGCCGGGCGGGGAGACCCCCGCCCGGCACCACGTCACGTGGTGAACCGACGGTCAGTAGCGCTCGAGCGCCGGCGGGCTGCCCGCCGAACCCGACTTGCCCAGCGTGCCGTCGTAGATCTTCTGCCAGGTGCCGTCCTTGGCCGCGGCCTCGATCTGGTCGTTGACGTAGTCGCGCAGGGCCTTGTCGTCCTTGGGCAGGCCGATGCCGTACTTCTCGGTGCTGAACGGCTGGCCGACGACCTTGAGCTCGTCGGGGTTCTGCGCGGCGTAGCCCTTGAGGATCGCGTCGTCGGTGGTGACGGCGTCGACCTTCTTGTCGAGCAGCTGCGACACGCACTCGGAGTAGGTCTTGAACTCGACGATGTTGTCCGGCTCGGTCAGGCCCTCGTCGCGGACCTTCTGGATCGGGGTGGAGCCGGTGGCCGAGCAGACCTTCTTGCCCTTGAGGGTGTCCTTGCCGGTGATCGCCGTCTCGTCCTTGCGGACCAGCAGGTCCTGGCCGGCGACGAAGTACGGGCCGGCGAAGGAGATGTCGTTCTTGCGCTTGTCGGTGATCGAGTAGGTGCCGACGTAGTAGTCGATCTCGCCGCCCTTGATCGCGGTCTCCCGGTTGGCCGACGCGATCTCCTTGTACTCGATCTTCGCCGGGTCCACGCCGAGGGTGCTGGCGACGTACTGGGCGATCTCGATGTCGAAGCCGCACCGCTTGCCCTGGGCGTCCTTGTAGCCGAGGTTCGGCTGGTCGAACTTGACGCCCACGGTGACCTTGCCGGCGGACTTGATCTTGTCGAAGGTGGGGCTGCCCGCGACGGTGGCGTCCGCCTTCGGGGTGAAGGTCGCGCCCGAGGTCGTGCAGGTGTCGCCCTGGGCCCCGCCGGAGGCGTTGCCGCCGCCGCTCGGTGCCGGGGTGCCCTCCTTGCCGCAGGCCGCGGCCGACAGGGCGAGCGAGGCCATCATGGCGACGGCCGCCACGCGCTTCATACGCATACTTCTCTCCTTCTTCGACGGAGCCCGCCGGGGGACGACGCGCTCCACGGACGGACGCCTAGTGCGTCAGGATCTTCGACAGGAAGTCCTTGGCGCGATCGCTGCGCGGGTTGGCGAAGAACTCGGCCGGGGGAGCGTCCTCGACGAGCTGGCCGTCGGCCATGAAGATGACCCGGTTGGCCGCGTGCCGGGCGAAGCCCATCTCGTGGGTGACCACCACCATGGTCATGCCGTCGCGGGCCAGGGAGGTCATCACCTCCAGCACCTCGCCGACCATCTCCGGGTCGAGCGCGCTGGTGGGCTCGTCGAACAGCATCGCCTTGGGCTGCATGGCCAGCGCGCGGGCGATCGCCGCCCGCTGCTGCTGGCCGCCGGAGAGCTGGGCAGGATACTTGTCGGCCTGGTTGGCGATGCCGACCCGGTCCAGCAGGGCCAGCCCGCGCTCGCGCGCGGCGGCCGGCTTCTCCTTGCGGACCTTGACGGGGCCGAGCGTGACGTTCTCCAGGATCGTCTTGTGCGCGAAGAGGTTGAACGACTGGAACACCATGCCGACCTCGCTGCGCAGCCGGGCCAGCGCCTTGCCCTCGGCGGGCAGCGGGGTGCCGTCGAAGGTGATGGTGCCGGAGCTGATCGGCTCCAACCGGTTGATCGCCCGGCACAGCGTCGACTTGCCCGAGCCCGACGGTCCGATCACGACGACGACCTCGCCCCGGCCGACCGAGAGCGAGACGTCCTGCAGCACGTGCAGCGGCCCGAAGTGCTTGTTGACCCCGTCCAGCACGATGAGCGGTTCGGCCGTCGTCACGTCGTCCACCGTCCCTGTCGTCACGTACGTCTGGGTCGGATGACCCCCGGTCCGGCCACTGTAGGCGGGCCGACATGGCGGATCGCCACTCATCTGGTCACGGTGCGGTAACACCGGTAACGATCCGCACCGGGAGTCCGGTATCCGTCTTCGACCGGCCCGTCCGGCTGGCGGCGGGGCCGGATCGAGGCGATCATGGGGGGATGACCGAGCCGCTTCGCCTGACCGACTACGCCCGTGGCGGCGGCTGCGCGTGCAAGATCCCGCCCGGGGAGCTGGAGGCGATGGTCGCCGGCCTCGGCCCGGCCAGCGGCACGGCCGACCTGCTGGTCGGGCTGGAGAACGGCGACGACGCCGCGGTGGTCCGCCTCGACGAGCGCACCGGCCTGGTGACCACCGCCGACTTCTTCACCCCGGTCGTCGACGACGCCTACGACTGGGGGCGCATCGCCGCCGCCAACGCGCTCTCCGACGTGTACGCCATGGGCGGCACGCCGCTCGTCGCGCTCAACCTGCTCTGCTGGCCGCGCGAGCGGCTGCCGCTGGAGCTGGCCCGGGAGGTGCTGCGCGGCGGCCAGGACGTGGCCCGGGAGGCCGGCTGTCACCTGGCCGGCGGGCACAGCGTCGACGACGACGGCCCGAAGTACGGGCTCGCGGTCACCGGCGTGGTCCGGCCCGAGGAGCTGATCACCCTCGACGCCGGGCGGGCCGGGCTGCCGCTGTCGCTGACCAAGCCGCTCGGCGTCGGGGTGCTCAACACCCGGCACAAGGCCACCGGCGAGCGGTTCGCCGAGGCGGTCGCCTCGATGGCGGCGCTGAACCGGGACGCGGCCCGGGCGGCGGTCGCCGCCGGCATCCGGTGCGGCACGGACGTGACCGGGTTCGGCCTGCTGGGGCACGCCTCGAAGCTGGCCCGGGCCAGCCGGCTCACGGTGGCGATCGACGCGGCCCGGGTGCCCTACCTGCCGGGCGCGCGGGAGGCGCTGCGCGACGGGTACGTCAGCGGCGGCACCCGGCGCAACCTGGACTGGGTGACGCCCTGGACCGACTTCGGCGGCGCCGACGAGGGGGAGCGGCTGCTGCTGGCCGACGCGCAGACCTCGGGCGGGCTGCTGGTCGCCGGGGAGCTGCCGGGGGCCACGGTGATCGGCGAGCTGCTGCCGCGCGGCGAGCACCTGCTGGTCGTGCGCTGACGGCGAGGGGCTGGCACCATAGCCGATAAACTGTCGTCTTTCCGCCACTGTCCGCGACGGCGGTGCAGGAAATTTTGCCCGGAATGGTCACAGACCGGTAACTTGCCCCCGGCTGCGGTCAAATGCCCCCCACCATCGTCAGTAAGGCCCGATCCGGAGGCCGGTGGGACGAACGCAGCGAGGAGGCGGCGTGACCGAGCTGTGGAACTGGAGAATCGACGGGGCACCCCCGGTGGAGGTGTACCCGGCGCTGGCCGAGGCCCTGGGGCGGGTGGTGATGCCGCTCGCGGTGGCCGATCCGGCGCGGCTGCCGACGTACGCGGTGATCTGCGACGTCTGGGAGGCACCGGGGGTGTTCGGCACCATGGTGGACTGCTACGGGGTGCCCGAGAGCCTGACGGAGCTGCCCTGCGTCGCCGCGCTGGCCCGGCTGCTCGGCCGCAACTGCGTGCTGCGCGACGACACCCTCGACGCCGGCCGGCACCTGCTGGTCGCGCCCGACGGCACCATCCGCCCGGTGCACTTCGACGTGCGGGAGACCGACGACGGCGAGGTGCTGAGCAACCAGCGGCTGTGCACCGTGGCACACCCCGGCTGCCGGGGCTGGTCGCGCTGCCACCGGTCGAGGTGGGCCCCGGACTCGGTCTTCCCGGCCCTCGCCGCGGCCTGACCGCCGGGGTCGACCGACCCGGAGCCCCGGGCGCTGCCCGGCGGCCCCGGTCCAGCCCGGCCCCCGGCGGCCCCGGTTCAGCGTTCGCTGGCCCGGGGCCGCGGCGTCCCCGGCTCAGCCCTCGGTGGCCGGGCGCTGCGGGGCGCCGCCGCGCACCACGAGCTGGTCGAGCAGCGTCGCGGTGGCCTCGGCGACGGCGGCCACCGCCGCGTCGAACGCCGCCGCGTTGTGCGCGGCCGGCGCGCGGAACCCGGAGATCTTGCGGACGTACTGCAACGCCGCCGCCTCGATGTCGGCCCGGCTCACCTCCGGCACGTACGGCTCACGCAGGGTCTTGATGCTGCGGCACACGGCTCCTCCTCGTTCGGGTTCTGTCGGCTCGTGCGGATACGCTGTGCGGGTCATGACTACCGCAGCCGCGGGCAGCCCCCGCACCTACCAGGTGCGCACGTACGGCTGCCAGATGAACGTGCACGACTCCGAGCGCATCTCCGGCCTGCTGGAACAGGCCGGCTACGTGCGCGCCGCCGATGCCGACGGTAACCCCGACGTGGTGGTGTTCAACACCTGCGCCGTCCGGGAGAACGCCGACAACCGGCTCTACGGCAACCTGGGTCACCTGCGCCCCGTGAAGGACAAGCACCCCGGGATGCAGATCGCCGTCGGCGGCTGCCTCGCCCAGAAGGACCGCGGCGACATCGTCCGCAAGGCCCCCTGGGTGGACGTGGTGTTCGGCACGCACAACATCGGCTCGCTGCCGGCGCTGCTGGAGCGGGCCCGGCACAACGCCGCCGCCGAGGTGGAGATCCTGGAGTCGCTCGACGTCTTCCCCTCGACGCTGCCGACGCGGCGCGAGTCGACGTACGCGGGCTGGGTGTCGATCTCGGTGGGCTGCAACAACACCTGCACGTTCTGCATCGTGCCGTCCCTGCGCGGCAAGGAGAAGGACCGCCGCCCCGGCGACGTCCTCGCCGAGGTCCGCGCCCTGGTCGACTCGGGCGTGCTGGAGGTGACCCTGCTCGGGCAGAACGTCAACTCCTACGGCGTCGAGTTCGGCGACCGGCTCGCCTTCGGCAAGCTGCTGCGGGCCTGCGGCGAGATCGACGGGCTGGAGCGGGTGCGGTTCACCAGCCCGCACCCGAAGGACTTCACCGACGACGTGATCGCCGCGATGGCCGAGACCCCGAACGTCTGCCACTCGCTGCACATGCCGCTGCAGTCCGGCTCCGACGACGTGTTGAAGGCGATGCGCCGGTCGTACCGGTCGGAGAAATACCTGGGGATCATCGAGCGGGTCCGGGCGGCGATGCCCGACGCGGCGATCACCACCGACATCATCGTCGGCTTCCCCGGCGAGACCGAGGCCGACTTCCAGCGCACCCTGGACGTGGTCCGCGAGGCCCGCTTCTCCTCGGCGTTCACGTTCCAGTATTCGAAGCGCCCCGGCACGCCGGCCGCCACCATGCCCGACCAGCTGCCCAAGCAGGTGGTGCAGGAGCGCTACGAGCGGCTGATCGCGACGGTGGAGGAGATCACCTGGGCGGAGAACCGCAAGCTGGTGGGGCAGCAGGTCGAGGTGCTGGTCGCCGTCGGCGAGGGCCGCAAGGACGAGCGCACGGGCCGGATGTCGGGCCGGGCCCGCGACGGCCGCCTCGTCCACTTCGACGTGGGGTCGCTCGCCGGCCAGATCCGCCCCGGCGACATCGTGCACAGCACGGTCACCTACGCCGCCCCGCACCACCTCAACGCCGACGGGGAGCCGCTGGCGCACCGGCGCACCCGGGCCGGCGACGCCGCCGAGGCCGGCCGCGCCCCGCGTACCCCCGGGGTGTTGCTCGGGCTGCCCACGGTCGGCGCGCCGGCCGCGGCGCCCGCGCAGACGACCGGCTGCGCGGCGCACTGACGCGATCGGGGCCCGCCGCACCGGCGGGCCCCGACCAGGTTGCGCCGGGTCAGACCGAGATCCGGCCCGCGCCCGCGCCGCCCGTCACGATCGACTTGACGCTGCTCGCGCTGTCGAGGGTGTACGAGTACGGGATGCTTTTCACGCTGCCGCCGGTCTGGCCGCTGCCGGAGCTGACGAAGTAGTTGTTGCGGGCGACCAGGGTGCCGGGCCCGGAGCTGCCCTCGCCGAGGTGGAACGGGTCGCTGACGCTCTCGAAGTAGTTGCCCTCGACGAGCACGCCGGCGCTCATGGTGGAGGCCACGCCGTAGCCGCTGTTGCGGTAGTAGTAGTTGTTGTAGACGTGCACCGGGTTGCCGAAGCGGACCCGGGGGTGGCGCTGGGTGCTCGCGTCGAACCAGTTGTGGTGGTAGGTCACCCGCAGGTGGCCGGTGTCCTGGCTGGCGTTGTCGTCGCTGTGCCCAAGCAGCATCGACTTGTCGTGGTTGTAGACCCGGTTCCACGACACGGTGATGAAGTCCGAGCCGCGCTTGATGTCGACCGCGCCGTCGTAGCCGCCGGTGAAGGTGTTGTGGTCGACCCAGACGTTGGTCGCCGACTCCTGCACGTTGATCGCGTCGTCGTTCCAGCTCCTGAACGTGATGTTGCGGATGATCACGTTGCGGTCGCCGCTGATGTTGAAGCCGCAGCCGGAGATGGTCGCGCCCGGGTTGCCGAGGATGGTCTTGTTCGACCGGACCCGCAGCATGCCGGTGCAGGAGATGGTGCCGGAGACCCGGATCACCGCCGCGCTGCTGGATCCGACGGCGGTGGTCAGCGCGGAGGCGCTGGTGACCGTGGTGGTCGCGGCGCTGCCGCCGCCCGTGGTGCCCCCGTTCTGGGTGGCCCAGCCGACCAGGTCGGTGGGGCCGGCCGAGGCCGGGGCGGTGGCGACGGTGAGGGCTCCGGCGACGAGGGCGGAGGCGGTGGCGGCTGCGGCGAGCAGCGTGGTGCGACGTCGTGCCGTGATGCGCATGTGCTTCCCTTCGGTGGTCGCGGGTGCGCGGACCGGTCGGCCGACCGCTGACGCCGGTGCCCGGTGCGGCGTCTGGGTCGGCCGGAGACGGTGGTCCGGGTTCCCCGCCGGTGTGGACTGCCCTGGGGTGAGAAGCGGCTCCCGTGCTGGCCCGCCGAAAGACTCAGGCAAGCGCTTTCCGATGTAAACACAGACATAGATCGATGTAAACCCTTTGTGCCGACCATCCCGACCTGCGCAAAGATCAGCGGCCGGCACCCGTGTCGGGTGCCGGCCGCCGTCATGCGGTGACGCGCGGGCTCAGCAGGCGACGCCGTTCAGCTTGACCGTGCCGGGCGCCGAGGCGGACCCGTTGGCGGTGAAGCCGACGGTCACCGAGGCGCCCGCCGCGAGCGACGCGGACCAGGCCGGCGCGGCGGCCGTCACCGCCGTGCCGGACTGGGTCACGGTGGCGTTCCATCCGCTGACCAGCGTGACCCCGGCCGGCCAGTTCCAGGTCACCGACCACGGGTTGACCGCCGACGAGCCGCCGTTCTTCACGGTCAGCTCGCCCTGGAAGCCGCCCGCCCACGAGTTGACCTGCTTGTAGGTGGCGGTGCAGCCACCGGCCGGCGGCGGCGTGGAGGTCGGCGGCGGGGTGGAGGTCGGCGTCGGCGTGGGCGTCGGGTCGGTGGGCGTCCGGGTGGGCGTGGGCGTGCCGGTCGGGTCGGCCCCGCCGCCCAGCGGCGCGATCAGGTACGGCTGGAGGATCGCCTGCTTCGCGGTGTTGACGTTGGTCCAGTCGTCCAGCGCGATGCCGCCGGTGTCACCCGAGTTCGGGTTCCACGACCAGTAGGTGAACGACATCCCGTTGACCCCGGTGCCCGTGTACGCCATCAGGTTCTCCAGCCACACCTTGTCGCGCGGGTCGGCCAGGGTGCTGCCGAACTCGCCCATCATGATCGGGGCGATGTTCTGCTTGTAGAGGTATCCCCAGTACTTGTCCCAGATCGCCGGCAGGTTCGCCGGGTAGTCCGGGGCCTTGAACCAGTTCTGCTCGTAGACGCTGGTGGCGTACTCGTGCGGGGAGTAGACCAGCCGGTTCGCCACGTTCAGCCGGACGGGGAACTGCCCGGCCTTGGACAGGTTGCCGCCCCACCAGCCGCAGTCCTCGTCGTTGCTGGGGTCGTTGTCCCAGACGTCCGACAGGCCGCCGCTGGGGCAGCTCACCCCCTCGACGAAGATCAGCCAGTTCGGCTGCACCCCGAGGATCGCGTTGCCGGCCCGCTCGGCGGCCAGCCGCCAGTCCCGGGCGGTGTCGCCGCAGCCCCAGCAGGCGCCGGTGGCCGCCGGGTTGGTGCCCTCGGCGTGCGGCTCGTTGTGCAGGTCAGCCCCGATGACGGTCGGGTTGTTCGCGTACCGCTGGGCCAGCATCTTCCAGTCGTTGATCCAGGTCGCCTCCGAGACGGTGGAGGTGTACCAGAGCGGCGACTGCCCGGCCGCCGTCGGCCGGTGCCGGTCCAGGATGACCCGCATCCCCTTGCTGCCCGCGTAGGCGATGACCTTGTCGAGGATCTGCAGCGGCGACAGCCCCACCAGGTCGGGGTTCACGAAGTCGTTGATGCCGCTGGCCGTCGCACCCGGCTTCAGCGCGTCGTTCGAGTACGGGATGCGCAGCGTGTTGTAGCCGAGGCGGGCCATCGTGTCGAGCTGACCGCGCCACGGGTTGTTCGACCACAGGCCGTGGAAGGTCTTGTTGTCGGTCTCCATGCCGAACCAGTTGATGCCGGTCAGGCGGACCGTCGCGCCGGTGCTGTCGACGATCTTGCTGCCGTTGGTGTGCAGGTAGCCGGTGCCGGTGCCGCCGGTGGCGGCGGCTGCCGGCGCGGTGCCGACGGCGGCGGCGACGAGGACGCCGGCCGCGGCGGTGGCGAGCGCGGTGAGCGCGCCGCCGAGGGCGGTGGATCTGTGCATGCGGACTCCACTTCGGATGCCGGCGGCCGCACGGGGCGGCGCGGGCGGGGAACCAGGGGGAGGGCCGTCGCCCGGTGCCCGCAGGGCGGCGTGCCGACCGGCAGGCACGGGGTGCTGCCGACCGGCGTGTCGACGGGCAGGCACGGGGTGCCGACCCGGGACGCGCGATGCGGGGATACGACGGCGACGTGGACGCAACTGCTCGCGGTGAACCGGCGACGCGCGACGGCGAACCCGCCGTCGGTGCCCCTCGCGCCGGTGCTGCTACCTAGCTCCGCGGACCATTGTCATCAGCTCACCTGGATGCGTCAACCTGCGGGGGACTCGCCCCGGACAGCCGGAAGCCCCCGGCCCCGCATGGGGGACCGGGGGCTTCCGGGACGGTCAGCTCAGCCGGCCTGCTCTGCGAGCTGGAGGAACTGCCGCTTCGACGCGAGCGCCTGCTCGGCCTCCTTGATCCGCCGGTTGTCCCCGGCGGCCTGGGCCCGGGCCAGCCGCTCCTCGGCCTCGGCCACCTGCGAACGCATCTGGGCCAGCAGCGGGTTGTCCTCCTTGGTGGTCCGACGCCACGCCGAGTCCATCACCTCGCGGACCTTGTCGTCGATCACCCGCAGCCGCCGCTCCAGCCCGGCCGCGGCCTCCCGCGGCACCCGGCCGGCCTCGTGCCACTGCGCCTGGATCTCGCGCAGCTTGGCCTGGGCACCCTTCGGGTCGGCGTCGACGTCGAGCGCCTCCGCCTCGGCGAGCAGCGCCTGCTTGCGCTCCAGGTTGGCCCGCTGCTCGTTGTCCCGCGCCGAGAACACCTCGCTGCGCCGGGTGAAGAACGCGTCCTGGGCCGCCCGGAACCGTTCCCAGAGCTTCTGCTCGGCCTCCTTGGCGGCGCGCGGGGCGGCCTTCCACTGGTTCATCAGGTCCTTGAGCTGGTTGGCGGTGGCCGCCCAGTCGGTGGAGTCCCGCAGCTTCTCGGCCTCGGCGACCAGGTCCTCCTTGACCTGCTGCGCCTGCTTGCGCTGCGAGTCCAGGGAGGCGAAGTGCGCGCCCCGGCGGCGGGTGAAACCGTCCCGGGCGGCGGCGAACCGCTTCCACAGCTCGCCGTCGACCTTCTTGTCGACGCCCCGGATGGTCTTCCACTCGTCGAGGATCTCCTTGAGCCGGTCCCCGGCGGTCTTCCAGCCGGTCGACTCGGCGGCCAGCTTCTCCGCCTCCTCCACGAGGGCGGTCTTGCGCGCCAGGGCCTCGCCCCGCGCGGCCTCCCGTGCGGCGCGCGCCTCGCCCGCCTTCTCCTCGGCGACCGCGGCGAGCTTGTCCAGCCGCGCGGCCAGGGCGTCGATGTCGCCGACGACGTGCGCCTCGGCCAGGGAGGCGCGGATCCGGCGGATCGTGGTCAACGAGTGTCCGGCGTCCGCCGCGCCCGAGTTGAGCCGTGCCTCGGTCAGGTCCACCTCGGTGACCAGGTCCGCGAAGCGGCGGGCGAAGTGGGCCAGTCCCTCCTCCGGAGCGCCCGCCTGCCAGGATCCGACCACTCGCTCGCCCTCGGCGGTCTTGACGTACACGGTGCCGTCCGCGTCCACCCGTCCGAAGGCCGTCCAGTCGCTCATGTGCCCATCCTCGTTCTCCCGGCGTCGACGGGCCAGGGCCCGCGAGCGCCGCCACGGCGCAGCAAAGTTACTCCCGGCATTGTCACAGGTCCGCCCCCGTCCGCGTCGAGCGCCTGTCGTCGACCGTGACCATACGGTGTCCTAGCCCCCCGATGACCGGATCGGCGCGGGGACGCACCGGCGGGTCCCGCTACGGTGAACGGGTGCCTCTGGTCGCCGCCGCCGTCTGCCCCCACCCGCCCCTGATCGTGCCCGAGCTGGCCGGCGCCGCCGCCGCTGAGCTGGACGAACTCCGCGCCGCCGCCGACGCCGCCGTGGCCCGGCTGCTCGCCTGCGCCCCCGACGGGCTGGTGCTGCTGGGCACGGGGCCGGCCACCGGGTGGATCGCGCCGCCGGCCGTCGGCTCCTTCCGCCCCTGGGGAGCGGACCTGTCCGTCCCGCTCCCGGCGGGGCCCCACGACGACAGCCCGCTGCCGGCGCGCGCCGTCCCGGTCGCCGGTGACGCCCCGGCGACGGCGGACGCCCCCACGCTCCCGCTGAGCCTCGCCGTGGGCGCGTGGCTGCTCGCCCGGCACCGGGTCGGGGTGCCGGTCGACGCCGCCCAGGTGGCCGCCGCGGCGACCCCCGCCGAGCTGGCCGCGCTGGCCGGGCAGGTGCACCGGCACCGCCCCCGGGTGGCGCTGCTGGTGCTCGGGGACGGCTCGGCGTGCCACGGCACGAAGGCCCCCGGCTACGCCGACCCGCTCGCGGGAGCGTACGACGAGGGGGTGGCCCGGGCCCTGGCCGGCGCGGACGCCGAGGCGCTGCTCGGCCTCGACCCGGCGGTGTCGGCGCGGCTGAAGGTCGCCGGGCGCGCGCCCTGGCAGGTGCTGGCCGGCGCGGCCCGGGCGGCGGGCGGCGACTGGCGGGGCGACCTGACCTACCACGACGCGCCCTACGGCGTCGCCTACTTCGTGGCCACCTGGGAGCCGGCGTGACCGCGGGCAGCGACGGGCGTGCCGGGCGCGGCACCGTCGTCGCCGTCGTCGGGCCGACCGCCGCCGGGAAATCGGCGCTGAGCATCGCCCTCGCCCACGCCCTCGGCGGCGAGGTGGTCAACGCCGACTCGATGCAGCTCTACCGGGGCATGGACATCGGCACGGCGAAGCTCACCCCGGCCGAGCGGGACGGGGTGCCGCACCACCTGCTCGACATCTGGCCGGTGACCGAGCCGGCCAGCGTCGCGGAATACCAGCGGCTGGCCCGCGCGGCGGTCGACGACATCCTGGCCCGGGGCCGGGTGCCGCTGCTGGTCGGCGGCTCCGGGCTGTACGTGCGGGCGGTGCTGGAACGGTTCGAGTTCCCCGGCACCGACCCGGCGCTGCGCGCCCGGCTGGAGGCGGAACTGGCGGCCGCCGGCCCCGCCCCCCTGCACGCCCGGCTGCGCGCGGCGGACCCGGCGGCGGCCGAGGGCATCCTGCCCGGCAACGGCCGGCGGATCGTCCGGGCCCTGGAGGTCATCGAGCTGACCGGTGCCCCGTTCACGGCGGCGCTGCCCGAACCCACCCCGTACTACCCGTCGGTGCAGCTCGGCGTCGACCTGGACACCGCAGCCCTCGACGAGCGGATCGCGCTGCGGGTGGACCGGATGTGGGCCGACGGCCTGGTCGCCGAGGTCCGGGGCCTGCTCGACCGAAGGCTGCCCGAGGGCCGCACGGCCAGCCGGGCACTCGGCTACCAGCAGGTGCTGCGCTTCCTCGCCGGCGAGCTGACCGAGGCCGAGGCGCACGACGAGACGATCCGGGCCACCCGGCGGTTCGTCCGCCGGCAGCGCTCCTGGTTCCGGCGCGACCCGCGGATCCACTGGCTGGACTCCGCCGACCCGGGGCTGGCCGAGGCGGCCCTGAGTCTCGTCGGCGCGGTTGCGCGATGATGGGGGCGTGGAGTTCACCAAGGGACACGGCACCGGCAACGACTTCGTCATCCTCCCCGACCCGGACGGCGCGCTCGACCTGACCCCGGGCCTGGTAGCGGCGCTGTGCGACCGGCGGCGGGGCCTCGGCGCGGACGGCGTCCTGCGGGTGGTGCGGGCCGCCAAGCACCCCGAGGGGACGGGCCGGGCCGGCGAGGCCGAGTGGTTCATGGACTACTGGAACGCCGACGGCTCGTTCGCCGAGATGTGCGGCAACGGCGCGCGGGTCTTCGTCCGCTACCTGCTGGAGCAGGGGCTGGCCGCGCCCGTCGACGGCACCGTGCCGGTGCTCACCCGGGCCGGCCTGGTGCGGGCCCGCGTCGAGGGCGACGACATCGCCGTGGAGATGCGCCGCCCCCGGCTGTACGACACGTCGACCGCCGCCCTGGGCGGGCTGACCCTCACCGGCACCGCCGTGGACGTCGGCAACCCGCACCTGGTCTGCGCCCTGCCGGCCGGGCTGGAGCTGGGCGCGCTCGACCTCACCCGGGCCCCCGCCTTCGACCCGGCGCTCTTCCCGGCCGGGGTGAACGTCGAGTTCACCGTCCCCGGCGACCCGGTCGACGGCACCGACGGGCACGTGCTGATGCGGGTCCACGAGCGGGGCTCCGCCGAGACGCTGTCCTGCGGCACGGGCGCCTGCGCGGTCGCCGCGGTCGCCCTACGCGACGCCGGCCGGGACACGGGCACGATGACGGTCGACGTGCCCGGCGGTCGCCTGACGGTCACGGTGACCGACGACTCCTGCTGGCTCGCGGGCCCGGCCCTCCTGATCGCCACCGGCACGGTCACCCCCACGACCATGCCCCACTGACCCGTCCCGTCCCGCCCCGCCGCCCCCCGGCGGCTCGGGTCGGTGATCAAGAGAGAAGCGTCAGGGTTGACCTCGACGATGACGCAAACCTCTTGATCACCGAGGCGAACCGGGGGGACGTGGGGTGGGTCAGGGGGTGGCGCTGGCGGCGGCGGCGATCTCGGGGAGGTCCGCCGGGCCCGGGTCGGCGGCCGGCGGGGGAGTCGCGGCGGCGGGGGTCTGCGCGGCGGCGCGGACGGCCGCCGCGACCGCCGGGGCCACCCGGGAATCGAAGACGCTGGGCACGATGACCGTCGGGTTGATCTTGTCTTCGCCGACGACGTCCGCGATGGCCCGGGCCGCCGCGATCGCCATCTCCTCGGTGAACTCCTCGGCGTGCGCGTCGAGCATGCCCCGGAACACGCCCGGGAAGGCGAGCACGTTGTTGATCTGGTTGGGCTGGTCGGAGCGGCCCGTGGCGACCACGGCGGCGTGCTTGCGCGCCTCCCGGGGGTCGACCTCCGGGTCGGGGTTGGCCAGCGCGAAGACGATCGCGTCCTTGGCCATCGTGGCGATGTCGTCGCCGGTGAGCAGGTTGGGCGCGCTCACCCCGATGAACACGTCCGCGCCGCGCACCGCCCCGGCCAGGTCGCCGGAGTAGTTCTCCTTGTTGGTGTTCTCGGCCAGCCACTGCCAGGCCGGGTTGAGCCCGGGCAGGCCGCGGTGCAGGGCGCCCTGCCGGTCGTACGCGATGATGTCGCCCACACCCTGGCGCAGCAGCAGCTTCATGATCGCGGTGCCGGCCGCGCCCGCGCCGGAGACGACCACCCGCACGTCCGCGAGCTGCTTGCCCACGACGCGCAGGGCGTTGGTCAGCGCGGCCAGCACGCAGATCGCGGTGCCGTGCTGGTCGTCGTGGAACACCGGGATGTCCAGCGCCGCGCGCAGCCGGGCCTCGATCTCGAAGCAGCGCGGCGCGGCGATGTCCTCCAGGTTGATCCCGCCGTACGCGGGCGCGATCGCCTTGACGATCGCCACGATCTCGTCGGTGTCCTGGGTGTCGAGCACCACCGGCCAGGCGTCCACCCCGCCGAAGCGCTTGAACAGCGCCGCCTTGCCCTCCATCACCGGCAGCGACGCCGCCGGCCCGAGGTTGCCCAGGCCCAGCACCGCCGAGCCGTCGCTGACCACCGCGACCGTGTTGCGCTTGATGGTCAGCCGGCGGGCGTCGGCCGGGTTCTCCGCGATCGCCATGCAGACCCGGGCCACCCCCGGCGTGTACGCCCGGGACAGCTCGTCGCGGTTGCGCAGCGCGACCTTGGAACTCACCTCGATCTTGCCGCCGAGGTGCAGCAGGAACGTGCGGTCGGACACCTTGCGCACGTCCACCCCGTCCAGGGCGGTGAGCGCGTCGACGACCTGGTCGGCGTGGCCGGCGTCGGCGGTGTCGCAGGTGAGGTCGACCAGCACGTGGGTCGGGTCGGAGTCGACCACGTCCAGCGCGGTGACGATCGCCCCGGCCTCGCCGACGGAGGTGGTCAGCCGGCCGATCGAGGACGCGTCCGCCGGCACGGAGATCCGGATCGTGATCGAGAATCCCGCGCTCGGAAGTCGGGTGATGGCCACAGGATTCCCTCCGTCAACGCTGATCGGGGTCGGTCGTACCTCGCCCGCATTTCTACTCGCCCGCCCGGATCGCGGAGCACTCACCCCCACGTTCGGTGGTCCACGCGACGGGCATATAGCGGGTGCGTCCGGCGTTGACACGTGTCAGGATTGGTCGTACGCGACAGAATCCGTCGCCACGGCATATAACGGACAGGAGGCGCGGCTTGCGCGACCAGGAGACCTACGTACCCTTCACGGACGACGAGCTCGAGGCGACCACCGGGGAGTTCGAGCTGTCGGAGCGGCAGGCGCTGCGGCGGGTCCCTGGCCTCTCCACCGAGCTCACCGACATCACCGAGGTCGAATACCGCCAGCTCCGGCTGGAGCGGGTCGTCCTCGTCGGGGTCTGGACCGAGGGCACGCAGACCGACGCCGAGAACTCCCTCACCGAGCTGGCGCTGCTCGCCGAGACGGCCGGCTCGCAGGTCCTCGAAGGGCTCATCCAGCGCCGCAGCCGCCCCGACCCTGCCACCTACATCGGCCGGGGCAAGGTCGACGACCTCGGCGCGGTGGTGCTCGCCAGTGGCGCCGACACGGTGATCTGCGACGGCGAGCTGTCGCCGTCCCAGCTGCGCAACCTGGAGCAGCGCACCAAGGTCAAGGTGGTCGACCGCACCGCCCTGATCCTCGACATCTTCGCCCAGCACGCCAAGAGCAAGGAGGGTCGGGCGCAGGTCGAGCTGGCCCAGCTCGAATACCTGCTGCCCCGGCTGCGCGGCTGGGGCGAGACGCTGTCCCGGCAGACCGGTGGCTCCGGCCGCGGCGGCGGCGCGGGCGGCGGCGTGGGCGTCCGCGGCCCCGGTGAGACCAAGCTGGAGACCGACCGACGGCGCATCCGGCACCGCATCTCCCGGCTGCGCCGCGAGATCAAGGCCATGCGGACGGTACGCCAGACCAAGCGCGCCCGCCGGTCCCGCAACGCGGTGCCCGCCGTGGCCATCGCCGGCTACACCAACGCCGGCAAGTCCAGCCTGCTCAACCGGCTGACCGGCGCCGGCGTGCTGGTGGAGAACGCCCTGTTCGCCACCCTGGACCCGACCACCCGCAAGGCCACCGCCCCCGACGGGCGGATCTACACCCTGTCCGACACCGTCGGCTTCGTCCGGCACCTGCCGCACCAGATCGTCGAGGCGTTCCGCTCGACGCTGGAGGAGGTCGCCGAGGCCGACCTGGTGGTGCACGTCGTCGACGGCACCCACCCCGACCCGGAGGAGCAGGTCCGGGCGGTCCGCGAGGTGCTGGCCGAGGTCGGCGCGGACCGGCTCCCCGAGCTGCTGGTGGTCAACAAGACCGACGCGGCCGACGAGGAGACCCTGCTGCGGCTCAAGCGGCTGTGGCCCGACGCCGTCTTCGCCTCGGCCCGCTCGGGGCGGGGGATCGACGAGGTGCGGGCGGCCATCGAGACGCGGCTGCCCAGCCCCGCCGTGGAGGTCCGGGCCGTGCTGCCGTACGACCGGGGGGCCCTGGTCGCCCGGGTGCACCGGCAGGGCGAGGTGCTCAGCTCCGCCCACCTGCCCGAGGGCACGATGCTGCACGTACGGGTCAGCGAGGCGCTCGCCGCCGAACTGGCGCCGTTCGCCTGAGCATCGTGGTGAATGGGAATCCTTATTAACGGGTGTGGGGGCGCACCGAGACGGATCGATGATCAAACCAGAGACTGGATCTGCCTGATTGCCCGGTGCCGCCCCCCGTCTCCACGTCCCGATGATCAGCGTCGAGACCACCCTGTACGAGTGCGAGGTTTCGTCGCAGGCCGCCAATGCATTAAAGGTCAGCGCCGCCCTGACATTGCGTCGAAGATGCGCCCGTATTCTTTGCCTCTACGACCACCACCCGCAGACGGCAGGGTCCTCTGCGCCGACGAAGTTTGGCCGTTGAATCTACAAACCCCTCCGGCCGCGGCCTGATGATTCCGGGCACACCGGTGCGACTGAGTGTCTATCTGCATCCCCCGAGGTCAAGGCTTATGCATGGTCACTGCCTTGGACCTGACTAGGACCAAACTGCCGGTGAGCTGCACTACCGTCCTGCTTCGCCTTCAATGGCATCGACCACTGCAGTCACGCACCGAATGGGCCAGCCGAAATCGCATTCGCCACCCGGCGACAAGATTTACTACCAGAGTGACCCGTTCTAGGCTGCATGGCAAGACGCTAAAAGCAGGGGGATGGTGCCGAATCGTATCGGAAATAGGAGAATCCTACTGAGTATGCGTTCGGCATGGAGCCGCTGGAGTCGTTTCGGTACATGGTGAAGCTATTGACCGAACCGTTATATCTTACTTCGATTTGGTCGCCAAGATCGCTGATTTGGGAAAGGTTGGCGTCCGCTCGCCCAAAAGTTGCAGTGCCAACCACTCCATCAGCGGTTAGACCGTATCGTTGCTGCCAGTTCTTGGTTGCCGCCACGGTGTTTGGGCCAAAGTCGCAATCGATGTCAGCGTAGTCGTAGTTGGTTCCATCGCTTTCCTTTGCGCCGTCAGCCCAAAGAATTAGCTGCCAGAGCCCGGTTGCCCCGCTGTAACGATGGGAACTTTGGGATACCGTGCCCTCGTCTCCAAAGTCGTCGGTGACGACTCCGCCGCCAGCGACATACCCCTCGCTGGTGTTGGCTTCGGCCGGTGCTGCGAAGGCTGCAGCTCCAACGAGGGCTGCGGCCATAGTGAATGCCGCCCGCTGTTTCCAGTTGGTCATGAGACTCCTACCTCTGGCACTGTTGGCTGAAATTGGTGGTGACCTGATTCAAATAATATCGACTAGCGGCATTGTGTCAATGGCGGAAGGTGGGACATTACTCCTGGCCTGTCCGGGTGTTAAATAACGACTAAGTGTTGGATAAATTGTTGCCGCATTGTGAGCTCTAGCACCGTTGCTGTGAGCGAAGGGCGCGCCCCTGCACTGGTGAACACGTCTCGGATCCCGGTTCCGACTCAGGGCTCGGGCGGCGAGGGGCACGCCGGACCGCCCGTCGCGGGCGGTCCGGCGTGCTCCTCGCGTTTACACGGGCATGCGACACTGACCCCATGCGCCGCGCTGTTTCCTCGGTCACGGTTGCCCTCGGCCTGCTCGGGGCGACCGTGGCGCTCACCGGAGTCGCCCTGGCCGCGCCCGCCCCCGGGGCCGCCGCCGCCCCCGAGCCGACCCCCGGCAAGAAGCGCTGCGCCGTCACCGACGAGCGGCTGCGCGAGCTCTCCGGCCTGGTGGCGACGAAGAGCGGCTACGTCGTGATCAACGACGGCACCACCATCGAGGACCGCAAGCGGGTGTTCTTCCTCGATACCAAGTGCCAGGTGACGAAGGAGGTCCGCTACTCGGGCAACGGCCCGCTCGACACGGAGGACCTGGCGCTCTCGCCGGACGGCGGGAAGCTCTGGATCGGCGACATCGGCGACAACATCACCAGCACCCAGCGCCGGGAGCGGGTCGCGGTGTGGAGCATGCCGGCCGACGGATCGACCCGGCCGGTGCTGCACCGGCTGTCGTACCCGGAGAAGAAGCCGCACGACGCCGAGGCGCTGCTGATTGGCGACGACGGCAAGCCGCTGATCATCACGAAGGTGGCCAGCGGCAAGGCCGAGATCTTCACCCCGGAGGGCAAGCTCAACAGCGGCGACACCGACCCCGTGCCGATGACCAGGGTCGGCGAGGTCTCGCTGCCGAAGACTGACACCGATACTCGGATGGGCCCGCTCGGCCGGATCGCGATTACCGGGGCCGCTCGGTCTCCCGACGGCACCCGCGTGGTGCTGCGTACGTACGCAGACGCGTTCGAGTTCGACGTGGCGAACGGTGATGTCCTGGCTGCTCTGACTGCCGGAAAACCCCGGGTTACCCCCTTGGCTGACCCGTTCGGCGAGGCGATCGCCTACACGCCGGACGGGAAGTCCTTCGTCACCGTGTCCGACGGCGGGTCCATGGAGGAGGGCGAGCCGATCGAGATTCTGAGCTACACGCCCTCGACGGAAGGTGCGAAGCCAGTCGCCGGCGGGGACGACGTAGCGAAGCCGGCGGCGGAGAAGTCGTGGATGGAGGGGCTGAGCCTCGACGAGATCACATACCTCATCGCGGCAGTCGGCGTGATCGGCGCGCTGATGGTCGGTGCCGGCATCGTCGGGATCCTGCGGGCCCGGCGGCGTCCCGCGCCGCCCGACGACCCGGCGGGCGACGCCGACCTGCCGGAGCGCGACGAGTTCCCGCTCAACGCCGGTCCGGGCGGACCCGCGCGGGGGCGGCCGGTCGAGGACCCGCCGCCCGGCGGCGGCCGGGGCCGGGGCGGCGTCTACGGCGGAGCGCCGGCGGGCGGTGGCGGCTACCCCGCGACCCCGGCTCCCGCCGGCGGACCGCGCCCACCCTCCGGCGGCGTGTACGGCGGCGCGGCCCGCCCGGCGGGTGCCGCCCGCCCACCACAGGGCGGCGGTGTGTACGGCGGCGGCGGAGGGCGGCCCGCCGGCGGCGGCTACGGCGGCGGGCAGCCCGGCGGCGTTCCCCCCGGCCGGGGCGGCGGGGCGGCGCAGCCGGACCGGCCGGCCCAGCCGGGCCGTGGCGGGGTCTACGGCGGGCGGGCCGAGCCGCCCCGGCGCGGGCGCGACCCCCGGGACCCACGCGGAGGACGACACGGCGACGGCGGGCCCGGCGACGAGCGCGGCGGCTACGGCCAGCCGCCCGGCGGAGGCCGCGAATACCGGGGCGACCGCTACTGACCGTCGTCGCGCCCCGGCGCAGGGCCGGGCTGTTCGCGGCGGCGACCGCCGTTGATCTTCCGGCCCGGGTGCGCGGGCACCCGGGCCTTCCTCGCGGGGCCGGCGCCCTCCGGCTACCCGTCGGCCGGGGCCGGGGGCCGGCAAACCGTCAGATGCGGCGCAGGACGGCGACGACGCGACCCATGATGGTGGCGTCGTCGCCCGGGATCGGGTCGAAGGCCGGGTTCTGTGGCATCAGCCAGACGTGGCCGTCGCGGCGGCGGTAGGTCTTCACGGTCGCCTCGCCGTCGAGCATCGCGGCGACGATGTCGCCGGCCTCGGCGGTCGGCTGCTGCCGCACCACCACCCAGTCGCCGTCGCAGATCGCCGCGTCCAGCATCGAGTCGCCCTTGACCTGGAGCATGAAGACCTCACCCTCGCCCACCAGCTCGCGGGGGAGGGGGAAGACGTCCTCCACCGCCTGCTCGGCGAGGATGGGGCCACCGGCGGCGATCCGGCCGAGCATCGGCACGTACGCCGGGGCGGGGCGCTGCGAGCGGCTCGCCTCGTCGTCGAGGGTGTCGCTGGGAGTCCGCACGTCCACCGCGCGCGGGCGGTTCGGGTCGCGCCGCAGGAAGCCCTTCTTCTCCAGCTCCTTGAGCTGGTAGGCGACGCTGGACGGGGAGACGAGGCCGACGGCCTCGCCGATCTCCCGCACGCTCGGCGGGTAGCCGTGCCGCTCGACCCAGGTGCGGATGAACTCCAGGATGCGGCGCTGCCGCGCGGTCAGGTCGACCGTGGCCGGGTCGGGGAAGCTGCTGACCACCGGGGTGACCGGACGCACGGCCGGCTGGGCGGCCCGGCTGCGCGCGGCGCGGGGGCGCCGGGTGGCCGGCGGACCCGCCTCGGTGCTCTGCTGCGGGTTCTTCGGCCGGCTGGCCCGGTCCTCGGTCACGTCCGTCCTCCCTGGTCGGCGCTCGGTGCCCGGCGGCTCGGGGGCTGTGGGGTCGGAGCCGCGCGCGGTTGCCTCGACCGGTCCGCGTGGCTCGCCGGCCCGGTTGTTCTTGACCGTATAGGTGAGATCGGTCATTTTCAAACATCTGTACGACCTTCGTCGGCGTGTCGGACTCGAAAAGCGGGAAATCCGAACGCCTGTTCTGATAAATGGTACGCGCGCTCGAACGTCAGTTCGACGTTCGCCCTGCCCGGCCCTCGTTCGAGGGCTGGTCGGCCGCAGGGCGTGACCGGGAGGACGCATGCCGCGTTGGGGCTTTCGGCGGTCCTGCGGAGGGGGTGCCGACGTGATTCTGGCGACGCGCCGGACACGCCCCGGCGAACTTGACCACGGTCCGCCGGACGCATACGGTCAACCCCTAGATGTAGTAGTCACACGGGCGTAAGTCGCCTACAGGTTGGGTTCGACTACCGACCGCACTCCCCGCTACCGCACCCGGTGGTGGTCCCCGAGCGGGGCCGGCGCCGCGGTTTCGCGTGCCCGGGGATGCCTGTCGGCCCGCCGTCGATGAAGGAGGTCAGGCGATGCGGTGCCCATATTGCCGGCACGCCGACTCCCGGGTCGTCGACTCGCGGGAGGCCGACGACGGCCAGCTGATCCGGCGGCGGCGGTCCTGCCCCGAGTGCGGCAAGCGGTTCACCACCGTCGAGGAGGCGGTGCTCGCCGTGGTCAAGCGCAGCGGGGTGACCGAGCCGTTCAGCCGCATCAAGATCGTCGGTGGGGTGCGCAAGGCGTGCCAGGGGCGACCGGTCGACGAGGACTCGATCGCCCTGCTCGCGCAGAAGGTCGAGGAGACCATCCGGGCCAAGGGGGCCGCCGAGATCCCCAGCCACGACGTGGGCCTGGCGATCCTGGGCCCGCTGCGGGACCTGGACGAGGTGGCCTACCTGCGCTTCGCCAGCGTCTACCGCTCGTTCGACTCCCTCGCGGACTTCGAGCGCGAGATCGAGACCCTACGGGCCGCCGCCCGCGCCCGGGAGGGCGCCGGGGCCGGCGACGGGGCGGCCGCGGCGGGGGCCGCCGGCCGTACCAATTGATTTTCCTGGTTTCTGACAGTTTGGACGCGCGGCGGGTGACCGCGCAGACGAGGGGGCGGATGAGATGGCGGGGGACGGCGTGACAGCAAGCCGGACGCGGACGAAGGCCAGCACCGGCCTGAAGGTCGAGCGGGTGTGGACGACCGAGGGAGTCCACCCCTACGACGAGGTGACGTGGGAGCGCCGCGACGTCGTGATGACGAACTGGCGGGACGGCTCGATCAACTTCGAGCAGCGCGGGGTCGAGTTCCCCGAGTCCTGGAGCGTCAACGCGGCCAACATCGTCACCACCAAGTACTTCCGGGGCGCCGTCGGCACCCCCGAGCGGGAGTGGTCGCTGCGGCAGCTCATCGACCGGGTGGTCAGCACCTACCGCGCCGCCGGTGAGGAGCACGGCTACTTCGCGACCCCGGCCGACGCCGAGGTGTTCGCCCAGGAGCTGACCTGGATGCTGCTGCACCAGGTGTTCAGCTTCAACTCGCCGGTCTGGTTCAACGTCGGCACGCCCTCACCCCAGCAGGTCAGCGCGTGCCTGCCCTACGACTCGCTGGTCAGCACCCCCGGCGGCCTGGTGCCGATCGGCAAGCTGGTCGAGGAGAACGCCGTCGGGGCCAAGGTGTACGACGGCGGCGGCCTGACCAGAATCGTCGCCGTCAAGGCCAACGGGGTGCGCGAGGTCATCCGGCTGCACACCAAGGCGGGTTACCAACTCGACGTCACGCCGGACCACGTGGTGTGGAAGAGCACGGGCGACGGCACGGGCCAGTGGGTCGAGGCCGGCACGCTCGCGCCCGGCGACAAGCTGGAATGGCACCGCACCTACGCCTACGGCGAGAGTGAGATCGACCTGCGGGAGATCCGCGAGGCCGCCCTCGCCGGCTGGTTGCAGTCCGATGGTTTCGTGGGGCAGTACGACGAGGGCACCAACCGGTCGCTGACGATCGAGGCGATGACCGTCAACGACGACGAGCTGGACTGGGTCACCGTCACCCTCGACGAGGTCTTCGGCGACGCGCACCGGCACGAGCGCACGGTGACGACGCAGAGCGACGAGCTGGACTGTCGGCGTACCCGCCTCTACGGCGAGCACCTGCGCCCGTTCGTGCAGAAGTGGGACCTGCTCACCCGCGGCGTCGAGATGGAGGTGCCGCGGCAACTCTTCACCGCGCCGTTGCCGGTCGTCGCGGCGTACCTGCGTAGCATCTTCCAGGCCGAGGGCTACGTCTCCGCGCGCGAGCACTCGACGCTCGCGGTGGACATGGTCTCGGAGAAGCTGATCCGGGGCGTGCAGAGCCTGCTGCTGCGCTTCGGGATCTTCTCCCGCGTCGCGCACAAGCCCGACCCGCGCTCGAACCGCAAGGACTGCTGGTCGGTCCGCATCCAGAACGACGGCGACCGCGACCTCTTCGCCACCCACATCGGGTTCGTCGGCGCGGAGAAGATGGCCAAGCTCGAGCAGAGCTTCGCCAAGGCGGGCCGGTCGGCCGGCGGCGTCAAGCGGCTGGAGATCGACCGCATCGAGCCGCTCGGCGCGATGGAGGTCTACGACATCCAGACGGAGAGCGGCGAGTTCCTCGCCGGTAACCTCCGGGTGCACAACTGCTTCATCCTCTCCGTCGACGACTCGATGGATTCGATCCTCGACTGGTACAAGGAGGAGGGGCTGATCTTCAAGGGCGGCTCCGGCTCCGGGGTCAACCTCTCCCGGATCCGCTCCTCCCGGGAGCTGCTCTCCTCCGGCGGCACCGCCTCCGGCCCGGTCAGCTTCATGCGCGGCGCGGACGCCTCCGCCGGCACGATCAAGTCCGGCGGCGCCACCCGGCGCGCGGCGAAGATGGTCATCCTCGACGTGGACCACCCGGACATCGAGGAGTTCGTGATCACCAAGGCGCGCGAGGAGGACAAGATCCGCGCGCTGCGGGACGCCGGCTTCGACATGGACCTCGGCGGCAACGACATCGTCAGCGTGCAGTACCAGAACGCCAACAACTCGGTGCGCGTCTCCGACGAGTTCATGTCGGCCGTCGAGAACGGCGGCGGCTTCGACCTGCGCGGCCGGCTCGACGGGCAGACCATCGAGACCATCGACGCCAAGAAGCTGTTCCGCACCATCGCCCAGGCCGCCTGGGAGTGCGCCGACCCCGGCCTCCAGTACGACGACACGATCAACGACTGGCACACCTGCCCGGAGACCGGGCGGATCACCGCGTCCAACCCGTGCAGCGAATACCTGCACCTGGACAATTCGTCCTGCAACCTGGCCTCGCTGAACCTGATGAAGTTCCTGCGGGCCGACGGCGGCTTCGAGGTGGAGAAGTTCGTCCGGTCGGTCGAGTTCGTCATCACCGCGATGGACATCTCGATCTGCTTCGCCGACTTCCCGACCGAGCGGATCGGCGAGACCACCCGCGCCTACCGGCAGCTCGGCATCGGGTACGCCAACCTCGGCGCGCTGCTGATGGCCTCGGGCCTGCCGTACGACTCGGAGCAGGGCCGCTCCGTCGCCGCCGCCATCACCTCCCTGATGACCGGCACGGCGTACCGCCGCTCGGCCGAGCTGGCCGGCATCGTCGGCGCGTACGACGGCTACGCCCGCAACGCCGAGCCGCACAAGCGGGTCATGCGCAAGCACGCCGCCGCCAACGACGAGATCAAGCCCACGAGCACGGTCGCCACCGCGATCGTCCGGGAGGCCACGAAGCAGTGGACCCAGGGCAACAAGGTCGGCGACAAGTACGGCTGGCGCAACTCCCAGGCCGCAGTACTCGCTCCGACCGGAACCATCGGCCTGATGATGGACTGCGACACCACCGGCGTCGAGCCCGACCTGGCGCTGGTCAAGTTCAAGAAGCTGGTCGGCGGCGGCTCGATGCAGATCGTCAACCAGACCGTCCCGCGCGCCCTGCGCAGCCTCGGCTACCCCGAGGAGCAGGTCGAGGCGATCGTCGAGCACATCGCCGACCACGGTCACGTGGTGGACGCCCCCGGCCTCAAGCCGGAGCACTACCCGGTCTTCGACTGCGCCATGGGCGAGCGGTCCATCGCGCCGATGGGGCACGTGCGGATGATGGCGGCCGTCCAGCCGTTCATCTCGGGCGCCATCTCCAAGACGGTCAACATGCCGGAGCAGGCGACCGTCGAGGACGTCGAGAAGATCTACTTCGAGGGCTGGAAGCTCGGCCTGAAGGCGCTGGCGATCTACCGGGACAACTGCAAGGTCGGCCAGCCGCTGTCGGTGGCCAAGCCCAACAAGACGACCGCGTCGGTCGAGGCCCCGGCCGAGGCGGAGAAGGCCGTCGAGAAGGTCGTGGAGAAGGTCGTCGAGTACCGCCCGGTGCGCAAGCGGCTGCCGAAGAAGCGTCCCTCGGAGACCGTCAGCTTCTCCGTCGGCGGCGCGGAGGGGTACCTCACCGCCTCGTCGTACCCGGACGACGGCCTGGGCGAGGTCTTCCTGAAGATGTCGAAGCAGGGCTCGACCCTGGCCGGCGTGATGGACGCCTTCTCGGTGGCCATCTCCATCGGCCTGCAGTACGGCGTCCCGCTGGAGACGTACGTCAGCAAGTTCACCAACATGCGCTTCGAGCCGGCCGGCATGACCGACGACCCGGACGTGCGGATGGCCGCCTCGGTGATGGACTACATCTTCCGTCGCCTGGCCCTGGACTTCCTGCCGTACGAGCGCCGCGCCGAGCTGGGCATCTTCACCGCCAAGGAGCGGGCCGCCCAGCTGCGGGCCGAGGCGGAGGCGGAGAGCGCCACGGTCAGCGGTGCGGACCTCACCGCGATGGCGGCCTCCGCGCCGGTCGAGTCGCCCGAGACCAAGGCCGGGCCGGGCCAGCAGGCCACGGTCGGTGCGGTCGCCCAGCCGGCGCAGGAGCTGGCCGACGTCGCCGCCGCGAAGCCGGCCCCGTCGGTGGGCTCCAGCACGGAGCTGCTGGAGGCCGTGATCGGCAAGGCCGCCGACGCGCCGCTCTGCTTCACCTGCGGCACGAAGATGCGCCCGGCGGGCAGCTGCTATGTCTGCGAGGGCTGCGGGTCGACCAGCGGTTGTAGCTGATTGCGGCAACAGGTCGGGCCCGGGCGCGTCAGCGCCCGGGCCCGACCTTGTTGGTAAGGAAGGGCACCTTGTTAACGCCTACGGTAGAGAAGGGCACCCCTCTCACACCCCGCAGAGCGGCTAGCCTTCGTCGATGACGACAGGTGTGGATGCGGCGGTCGCCGCCAGCTACGTCGAGTTCGCCGACCGCGAGGCGCGCGGGGTGTCGCCCGCGTACGAGCGGCTGGCCCGCTCCGTCGCCCGCGACGGGCGCCTGCACGCGCTGCTCGGCACGGTGCCGGAGGCCAAGCGGCAGCCCAATCTGCTGTTCGCCGTCGTCCGGCTGCTCGGCGGGCCCGTCGAGGACCCGGCCGCGTTCGGCGAGTTCGCGGCGGCCCACTGGCCGGCGGTCGCGGCGCAGCTGCGTACCCGCGCGACCCAGACCAACGAGGCCGGCCGGTGCGCGGCGCTCCTGCCGGTGCTGGCCGCGCTGCCGCAGCCCCTCGCGTTGCTGGAGGTCGGCGCGTCGGCGGGGCTGTGCCTCTATCCCGACCGGTACTCCTACCGCTACGGCGACCACCGGGTCGGCTCCGGGGAGCCCGTTCTCGACTGCGCGCTCACCGGTGCCGCGCCGCCGGACCGTCGGCCCGTGGTGGCGTGGCGGGCCGGGCTGGACCTGAACCCCCTCGACGTGACCGACCCCGCCGACATCGCCTGGCTCGACGCCCTCGTCTGGCCCGAGCAGGCCCACCGCCGCGCCCGGCTGCGGGCCGCGGCGGCCGTCGCGGCGGCCGACCCGCCGCTGCTCGTGCGCGGCGACCTCGTCGACGACCTGCCGGCGCTGGCCGCGCGGGCGCCCGCCGGCGCGACCCTGGTGGTGTTCCACACCAGCGTGCTCTATCTGGTGCCGGCTCCGCGCCGGGCGGCCTTCGCCGATCTGGTACGCACGCTGCCCGGCCACTGGCTCGCGAACGAGACCCCGGAGGTGCTGGGGCACGACGCGCTGCCGGAGCCACCGGACGGGACGCTGCACAACGTGCTCACGCTGGACGGCACGCCGCTGGCCTGGACGAGGCCGCACGGTCAGGCGGTCACCTGGTTCGCGTGACGCCCCGCGCGGGGTCACGCCGAGCGGCGTCGCCCACTACGCTGGGTCCTCCTGGCGTCCTGACGGGGGAGGTCGTCGTGACGAGGCCTGCCGTTCGTGTGCTCCTCGCGGTGCCGCTTCCCGCGCTCTGGGGGCTGGTCGCGGGGTGGTGGACCCCGCGCGGCCCCGGGGCCGAGGGCCCGGCGCTGGTCTCGATCGGCGTCAGTCTCGCCGTCGGGCTGGCCGCCGGTTGGCTGAGCCGGTCCCGGTGGGCGATGGTCGCCGCCCCCGTTGCGTACGCGGTGGCGGTCGAGCTGGCCCGGATCCGGCTGCGCGGGCCGAGCGTCGACCGGCCGCACCTGAGCGGTTTCGGCGTCGTCGTGCTCCTCACCGGGCGCGGGGTGCACGGCGCGCTCTCCCTGCTGCCGCTGCTCGTCGGTGCCGCGTACGGTGCCGGGATCGCCCGCCGGTCGGCCGGTGGCGACGGCCGGGGGCCGGTGCTGCGCTGGGCCGGTCGCGGCGCGGTGGGGGTGCTCGCCGCGGTGCTCGCGCTGGTCACGGTCGGCGTGGCGGTGCCGGCCCGCACCGACCCGATCCCCGGTGGGATCGCCGAGCTGACCACCGTGACCACCGCCGGTCGCGACCTCGGTCTGTTGATCCGGGGCGTGGAGCTGGCCGCGCCGGTGCTGCTCGTGGTGCCCGGCCCGCCCGGCGGGTCGGAGATCGGCTCGGTGCGCCGCCACCTGGCCGACCTGGAGCGGCACTTCGTGGTCGCCACCTGGGACCGGGCCGGCGCGCCGAAGTCCTGGTCGGCCTTCCCGCCCGCGCCGACGCTCGACGGCGAGGTGGCCGATCTCGTCGCCGTCGCCGAACACCTGCGGCGGCGCTTCGGCCGCGACCGGGTGCACCTGCTCGCCCACTCGGGCGGCACCATCCCCGGGCTGCTCGCCGTGCAGCGTCGCCCGGAGCTGTTCGCCTCCTACGTCGGCGTCGGCCAGGTGGTCAGCCTGCGCGAGGCCGACGCCAGCCAGCACGCCGACACGGTGGCCTGGGCCCGGCGCACGGGCCGGGCCGACCTCGCCGACCGGATGAGCGCGCAGGGTCCGCCGCCCTACAGGGACATCTGGGCGTACGAGCCGCTGCTGACCAATGAGCCGGCGGCGTTCGACTTCGACCGCTCCGGCAACAGCGAGGGGGCTGGCGGGGTGGTAGAGAACCTCGGCGTGCCGGAATACACGCTGCTGGAGAAGGCGCACCTGCTTCCCGGCTTCATCGACGGTTGGGACACGCTCTACCCGCGCCTGCAGGGCCTGGACTTTCGCGCCGAGGTCCGGCGGCTCGACGTCCCGACGTACCTCGTGGACGGTGAGCACGAGGTGCCGGGGCGGCTGCGCCTGCTCGACCAGTGGTATGCCCAGCTCCAGGCCCCCCGCAAGGAGCACGTTGTCATCCCCGGCGCCGGGCACCGGTCGCTGTTCCAGCGGCCCGGCCCGTTCGTCGAGCTGATGACCCGGGTACGCGCGGAGACGGAGGGCGTTGCCCGCTGAGGCGTCGCCCGCCGACGCCGCCTCCTGACCCGGCCCGCCTCGGCGCGCGGCACTCGGGCAGCGCGTCGTGTCCGGCAGCGGCTAGGGTCGCCCGTCATGGGGGAACCGAACTGGCTGCGGGAGACCCGCGCCGCGTACGACGAGGTGGCCGTCGACTACGCCCGGCTGGTCCACGGCGAGCTGGCGCGTAGGCCGTTGGAGCGGGCCCTGCTGGCCGCCTTCGCCGAGCTGGTGGGCGGTGGTGGGACCACCCGGGCGGCCGCGTCCGGGCCGGTTGTGGAGGTCGGCTGCGGCACGGGCCGGATCACCGCCTATCTGTGCGGCCTCGGGCTGGGCGTCGCCGGCCTCGACCTGTCGCCGGGGATGGTCGCCGTGGCCCGTGAGTCCTGGCCGGGGCTGCGCTTCGGCGTCGCCTCGATGACCGACCTGCCGCTGCCCGACGCCGGCCTCGCCGGCCTCGTCGCCTGGTACTCGATCATCCACCTGCCGCCGGAGGCGCTGCCGACTGTCTTCGCGGAGTTCCACCGGGTGCTCGCCCCGGGCGGCGAGCTGCTGCTCGCGTTCAAGGCCGGCGACCGGCGGATCCGCCTGGAGCAGGCGTACGGCCACACGGTCTCCTACGACGTGCACTGGCTGCCGCCGGACCGGATCGCCGCGCAGCTCGCCGCCGCCGGGTTCGCCGTGCACGCCCGCCTGGTCCGGGAGCCGGAGGACTACGAGCGCGGCCCACAGGCGTACCTGCTGGCCCGCCGGCCCCACGACGCCGACCCGGCGTAGGCGGCGGCGGGCCGCGCGGCGGGCGCGGCGGTGGGGCGCCGAGGAGTGTTAGGAAGGGGCCCTTCCTATGCAGAATGCGTTAACAAGGTGCCCTTCCTTACACTGCGGCGGTGGGGGGAGAGCGGGTGCCGTTGGCGGACCGGCCGTTGACCGAGCCGCACCCGTCGCGGCTGCCGCCGGACCATCCGCACCGGGGGCGGATCCTCGCCGCGCACGCCGCCGCCCTCGCGGCGGGGCAGGCTGGCTATCCCGATCCGGAGACCGGCCTGTTCGTGCTCACCGCCGGTTTCCTGGCCCGCCGGGGCACCTGCTGTGGGCGAGGCTGCCGACACTGTCCGTACGTGGCCGACTGAGCCCGCCGGCCCCGGGCGGCCCACCGCCGCCGCCTGGCTCTCGGCCGCCTGGAGCACCGCCGACCGTGGGCTTTCGCCCGAGGCGGACAACCCGTACGGTGTCGGGCGGACATCGGCGGGAACCGCCGGGAGGCGCGGAGGTTGGCGTGCGCGGTTGGATCTGCCTGGCGGGCGTGTCGGCGCTGCTGGTGACGGGGTGCGGGGCGGAGGCGGCGGAGCCGGTGGCGGTGCCGCGCGGCACGCCGGTCGCGGTCGACGTCCCGGCGGCGTCCTCGGGCGGCGCCTGCCGGCTGCTCGACTTCGCCGTGGTCGAGGAGCACACCGGGGAGCGGTTCGACGTGGCGGCGGCGAGCACGCGCGACGACACCCGCACCTGCGTGCTGCGCGCGAAGCGGGCGCTGCTGCCGGAGCTGGCCCTCACCGTCACCGACACGTCGATCGACGTGGCCGACTTCACGGCCGACGTGCAGCCCGCCGGGGCCCGGAAGGTCAGCCGGCTGGGTCAGGTCGCCTACCGGCGGACCGGGGCGGCGACGAAGGGGCAGGGGCCGGTCGCCGAGGTGGGCTGGCTGGCCGCCGAGGACCGGCTGGCCGTGCTGCGCTGGACGCTGCCGAAGGACGCCGAGCGCGCCGCCGCCGAGGAGGTGGCCGGGAAGCTGGTCGCGCTGGCGGGAACGGTCGACACCCGGGCCCTGTGAACTTTTTCGCCGGGCCCGGGTGTCGGCGTCAGGTCAGTGGGCGGCGACGAAGACCCGGGAGGCGACCTCGCGGGGCAGCCGGACCCGGTCGCCGGAGCGGTCGATGGAGACGCCGTCGCGCTCCTGGGCCACGGTGACCGTCGCGCCCGGGTCGACCCCGGCGGCGTGCAGCTGGCGCAGCACGTCGGCGTCGGTCTGCACGCTCTCGCAGATCCGCCGCACGACCACCGTGCCGGTGAGCCCGGGGAACGCGAGGTTGCGCTCGCCGTCGCTGCGGTCGGTCGGCTGCTCGGGCGTGCCCAGCTCCTCCAGGCCCGGGATCGGGTTGCCGTACGGGGAGCGGGTGGGGCGGTTGAGCAGGTCGTACACCCGCTTCTCCACCGCGTCGCTCATCACGTGCTCCCACCGGCAGGCCTCCTCGTGGGCCTCCTCGTAGGGCATCCCGATGACGTTGACCAGCAGCAGCTCGGCGAGCCGGTGCTTGCGCATCACGGACACGGCGGACGCGCGGCCCAGCGGGGTCAGCGCGAGGTGCCGGTCGCCCTCGACGGTGAGCAGCCCGTCGCGTTCCATCCGGGCGACGGTCTGGCTGACGGTGGGACCGCTCTGCCGCAGCCGCTCGGCGATCCGGGCGCGCAGCGGCGGGACGCCCTCCTCCTCGAGCTCCAGGATGGTGCGCAGGTACATCTCGGTCGTGTCCACTAGATCGTGGCGCATCGATTCCCCCTCTCGGCGGAGGCAGTTCCGCGCCCACTCGTGTCGACCAGGTGCTTCACGTCGGCGACCTCCCGGAGGTCGATGGTACCCCGGCCGCCGGACATCGCCCGCGGCCGAATCGCGAGGTGACCGCCCGGATGGTGTTGACTGGACGCCATGTCCGGTACCGAGGAGCTGCTGGTCGAAGCCGACCGGCTCGCGGCGGAGCTCGACTCCGCCGACCCGCCCGCCCTGCTCGACGTCCGGTGGCGGCTCGCCGGGCCGCCCGGCCGCGACGACCACGCCGCCGGTCACCTGCCCGGCGCGGTCTTCGTCGACCTGGACGCCGCGCTGTGCGGGCCGCCGGGCGCGGCCGGCCGGCATCCGCTGCCCGACCCCGCCGTCCTCCAGGCCGCGCTGCGGGCCGCCGGGGTCCGCGCCGGTCACCCCGTCGTCGTGTACGACGGCGGCGACGGCCTCGGCGCGGCACGGGCCTGGTGGACGCTGCGCTGGGCCGGGCACCGGCCGGTCCGGGTGCTGCACGGCGGCTTCCCGGCCTGGGTGGCCGCCGGCCTGCCCGTGTCGACCGACGTGCCCACGCCGGCCCCCGGGGACGTGACCGTCCGTCCGGGCGGGCTGCCGGTGCTCGACGCCGACGCGGCCGCCGCGCTGGCCGCCACCGGCGACGGGACGCTGCTCGACGTGCGGGCCGCGGCCCGCTACCGGGGCGAGCACGAGCCGGTCGACCCGGTGGCCGGGCACGTGCCGGGCGCGGTGAACCTGCCCGCCGGGGAGTACGTCGGACCGGACGGCCGCTTCCCGTCGGGCGGGGCGCTGCGGGAGCGGTTCGCCGCCGCCGGGGTCGCCGACGCCGCGCCCGTGGGGGCGTACTGCGGGTCCGGGGTGACCGCCGCGCAGGCCGTGCTCGCCCTGCACCTGGCGGGCCGCCCGGACGCCGCCCTCTACGTCGGATCGTGGAGCAACTGGGTGGCCGACCCGTCCCGCCCCGTCGCCACCGGCGGCTGCGCGTCCGGCTCCCGACCACCAGGGGAGCCGGCCGTCGGGCGAGCCCGCCGACCAGGGAGACACCGGCCACGCAGCAGCGCGTGCGCTGGGCGGCGTCGGTGACCCGTGCGACGATGACCCCATGTCCGAGGACACGGTGGTGGTGTGGGACGAGGCCCTGCTCGCCTACGACATGGGTGACCATCCGCTCGACCCGGTGCGGGTCGAGTTGACCGTCGCGCTCGCCGGGGAGCTGGGCGTCCTGGGCCGGCCCGGGGTGCGGCTGGTCCGGCCCGAGCCGGCCGACGACGCCCTGCTGACCCGGGTGCACGACCCGCGCTACCTCGACGCGGTCCGCGTCGCCCCCCGCGACCCGCTGTTCGCCGGGTTCGGGCTGGGCACGTCGGACAATCCGGTCTTCGACGGGATGCACGAGTCCAGCGCGCTGGTCGCCGGCGCCACGGTGGCCGCCGCCGAGGCGGTGTGGCGGGGCGAGGCCCGGCGGGCGGTCAACGTGGCCGGTGGGCTGCACCACGCGATGCCGGCCCGCGCCGCCGGGTTCTGCGTCTACAACGACCCGGCGGTGGCCATCGCCCGCCTGCTCGACCTCGGCGCGCAGCGGATCGCGTACGTCGACGTGGACGTGCACCACGGCGACGGCGTACAGGCCGTCTTCTGGGACGACCCGCGGGTGCTCACCGTCAGCCTGCACGAGACCCCGCTCGCCCTGTTCCCCGGCACCGGGTTCCCCGACGAGACGGGCGGGCCGGAGGCGCAGGGCACCGCCGTGAACGTGCCGCTGCCGCCCGGGGTCGACGACGCCGGCTGGCTGCGCGCGTTCCACGCGGTCGTGCCGTCGGTGCTGCGGGCGTTCCGGCCGCAGCTCCTGGTCACCCAGTGCGGGGCGGACGGGCACCGGCTCGACCCCCTCGCCGACCTGCACCTGAGCGTCGACGGGCAGCGCGCCACCTACCTGGCGTTGCGGGCGCTGGCCGACGAGCTGTGCGAGGGCCGTTGGGTGGCCACCGGCGGCGGCGGGTACGCCCTCGTCGAGGTGGTGCCCCGCGCCTGGACCCATCTGCTCGCGGTGGCGACCGGCGACCCGATCGACCCGGCGACGCTCACCCCGCCCGGCTGGCGTGCTCTGGCCGCCGCCCGCCGCCCCGGCCGGGAGGTGCCGCTGCGGATGACCGACGACGCCGACCCCGCGTTCGCGCCTTGGCAGCCGACCGGCGAGCCGAGCTCGGTGGACCGGGCGATCGCGGCGACCCGCAAGGCGGTGTTCCCCCTGCTCGGCCTCGACCCGCACGACCCTCGGGACTGAGCCGGCGACCTGGGGAGGAGGCCGGAACCGGTGACCACGGTCGACCAGCCGGTGGACGTGCTGCTGAGCGACGGCAGCACCGTCGGGCTGCGCCCGATCCGCCCGGAGGACGCGTCGGGGATCGTGGCGATGCACGCCCGCTTCTCCGAGCGCACCCGCTACCTGCGCTACTTCTCACCGTACCCGCGCATCCCGGAGCGGGACCTGAACCGGTTCGTCCACGTCGACCACCGCGACCGGGAGGCGTTCGTGGTGCTCGCCGCCGGGCGGATCGTCGCCGTGGGCCGCTACGAGCGGCTCGGCCCGCAGGCCCCCGAGGCCGAGGTGGCGTTCGTGGTGGAGGACGCCCACCAGGGGCGGGGGATCGGCTCGGTGCTGCTGGAGCACCTGGCCGACGCGGCCCGCCGGGCCGGGATCGTGCGCTTCGTCGCCGAGGTGCTCCCGGCCAACGGGGCGATGCTGCGGGTCTTCGCCGACTTCGGCTACCAGGTCCAACGCCAGTACGCCGACGGCGTGGTGCACCTGAGCTTCCCGATCGCCCCCACCGAGGCGACGCTCGCCGTGCAGCGGGGCCGGGAGCACCGCACCGAGGCCCGCTCCATCGCCCGGCTGCTGGCCCCCCGGGGCGTGGCCGTCTACGGCGCGAGCGCCACCGGGCAGGGCGTCGGTGCGGCCCTGCTCGGGCATCTGCGCGACGGTGGTTACCCCGGGCCGGTCGTGCCGGTGCACCCGAGCGCGGCGACGGTGGCGGGGCTGCCCGCGTACCCGTCGGCGGTCGACGCCGGCCACCCGATCGACCTGGCGGTCGTCGCGGTGGCCCCGGAGGCGGTGGGCTCGGTGGTGGCCGACGCGGCGGCGGCCGGCGCGCACGGCCTGGTGGTGATCTCGGCCGGCTTCGCCGAGGCCGGTGCGGGCGGCGCGGCGGCCCCGCGGGCGCTGGTCCGCGCCGCGCACGCCGCCGGCATGCGGGTCGTCGGCCCGAACTGCCTCGGCGTGGCCAACACCGCCGATCAGGTACGCCTCAACGCGACCCTCGCCCCCGCGCTGCCGGCCCCCGGCCGGGTGGGCATCTTCAGCCAGTCCGGCGCGTTCGGGGTGGCGCTGCTCGCCGAGGCGGCCCGGCGGGGCCTCGGCCTGTCCAGCTTCGTCTCCGCCGGCAACCGGGCCGACGTCTCCGGCAACGACCTGCTTCAATACTGGCAGGACGACCCCGGCACCGACGTGATCATGTTGTACCTGGAGACGTTCGGCAACCCGCGCAAGTTCGCCCGGCTGGCCCGGCGGATCGGCCGGGACAAGCCGGTGGTGGCGCTGGCGTCCCCGGCCCGCCCGCCCGGCCTGGGCGGCGACGCGCCCGGCCCCGACGCGGTCGCGGTGAGCGCCCTGTTCGCCCAGTCCGGGGTGATCCGGGTCGACACGGTCGCCGAGCTGCTCGACGTCGGCGTGCTGCTGGCCCACCAGCCCCGGCCCGCCGGGCGGCGGGTCGCCGTGGTCGGCAACTCCTCGGCGCTGACCGGGCTGGCCGCCACCGCCTGCGCCACCCAGGGGCTGACGGTGGCCGCCGGCTACCCGTCCGACGTGGGCCCCCGGGCCGGGGCGGCCGAGTTCGCCGCCGCGCTCGGCGCGGCCGCCGCCGACGACGGCGTGGACGCCCTCGTCGCGGTCTTCGCCCCGCCGCTGCCCGGCCAGCTCACCGACACCGAGGCCGACTTCGCCGCCGCCCTGCCCGGCGCGCTCGACGCCGGTAAGCCGGTGGTGGCGACCTTCCTCGCCGGGCGCGTGCCGGCGGGGGTGCCGGCGTACCCGAGCGTGGAGGAGGCGGTGCGGGCCCTGGCCCGGGTCGCCGCGTACGCCGACTGGCTGCGCCGGCCGACCGGCGCGCTGCCCGAGCTGCCCCGGATCGACCCCGCCGCCGCGTCCGCCGCGCTGCGCGCCGACGGGGCCGACCCGGCGGGGCTGCTGGGCGCGTACGGCATCGACGTGGTGCCGTCGGTGCGCGCCGGGTCGGCCGACGAGGCGGTCGCCGCCGCCGGGGCGCTCGGCTGCCCGGTGGCGTTGAAGGCCGCCGCCCCCGGGCTGCGGCACCGCCTCGACCTCGGCGCGGTCCGGCTCGACCTGGCCGACGCGGCGGCGGTGCGCCGGGCGTACGCGGAGATGTCGGCGGTCTTCGGCGCGGACGTCCTGGTGCAGGCGATGGTCCCGCCCGGCGTGCCGTGCGTGGTGGAGCTGGTGGAGGATCCGGCGTTCGGGCCGGTGGTCGGGTTCGGCCTCGGCGGCGTCGCCACCGAGCTGCTCGGCGACCGGGCGTGGCGGGCGGTGCCGCTGACCGACGCCGACGCCGCCGAGCTGGTGGACGCGCCCCGGGCGGCGCCGCTGCTGCGCGGGCACCGGGGGGCCGCGCCGGTGGACCGGGCCGCCCTGGCGGAGCTGCTGCTGCGGGTGGGGCGGCTCGCCGACGAGCAGCCCCGGGTGCGTTCGCTCACCCTCAACCCGGTGCTGGCCCGCCCGGACGGCATCTCGGTGCTGCACGCCACGGTGGGCGTGGGCGCGGCGGGCGCCCGCCCCGACACGGGCCCCCGCCGCCTGTAAGGAAGGGCACCTTGTTAACGCATTCTGCATAGGAAGGGCCCCCTCCTAACACCGCTGGGCCCGCGCCCAGCGCCGCACCGCACACGCGAGGGGCCCCGGTGAACCGCCGGGGCCCCTCCTTACGTGTGCCGCTCAGCAGGCGTACGCCTCCAGTCGCTGCGCCCGCTCCGGGGCGCGCAGCTTGAGCAGCGTGACCTTCTCGATCTGCCGGATCCGCTCCCGGGACAGGCCGAACTCCTTGCCCACCTCGTCGAGGGTGCGCTGCCGGCCGTCGTCCAGGCCGAAGCGGAGGCGGATCACCGCCTGCTCCCGCTGGGACAGGGTGGCCAGCACGATCTGCACCTCGTTGCGCAGCTCGCCGTCGGCGGCGGCAGCGCCGGGCTCGGCGGCCGGGTCGACGGCGGCGACGAAGTCGCCGAGGGCGCTCTCGCCGTCCTCGCCGACGGCCTGGTCGAGGCTGACCGGCTCCCGGTCGTACGAGATCAGCTCGATGACCTGGAACTCGGGGACGTCCATGGCCCGGGCGACCTCGGCCACGGTGGGCTCGCGACCCAGCGTGACGGCCAGCTCGCGGCGGGCCCGGACCATCCGGTTGACCTGCTCCACCATGTGCACCGGGATGCGGATGGTGCGGGCCTGGTCGGCCATCGCCCGGGTGATCGCCTGCCGGATCCACCAGGTCGCGTACGTGGAGAACTTGAAGCCCTTGGTGTAGTCGAACTTCTCGACCGCCCGGATCAGGCCGAGGTTGCCCTCCTGGATGAGGTCGAGGAACGCCATGCCCCGGCCCGTGTACCGCTTGGCGATGCTGACGACGAGGCGGAGGTTGGCCTCCAGCAGGTGGTCCTTGGCCGTGCGCCCCTCGGCGACGACGATCTCCAGGTCGGCGCGCAGCTCCGTCGAGACCGGCGTGCAGGTGGCCAGCTTCTCCTCGGCGAACAGCCCGGCCTCGATCCGCTTGGCGAGCACCACCTCCTGCTCGGCGGTGAGCAGCTTGGTGCGCCCGATGCCGTTGAGGTAGGCCCGGACCAGGTCCGTGGAGACGCCGCGCTCGTCGGTGGCGTCCAGGTCGGTCAGGGTGTCGGCGGCAGCCTCGGCGTCGGTGGTGACGGCCGGGCCGATCTGGTTCTCGATCATCTGAAGGACCATCTCTGTCTCTCCCCGTGTCCACGTCGGTGCCGCGTTGCCGGCCCAGTGGTGCCGGTGACTCACACTCTGGCAAGCGGGACGTGAAACGGGAGTGAGGCGATCGGGGAACCGACAGCGGATAGGGGTGTGGCGGACCCCTGACCTTGCCAGGCCCGGCTACCGTGCCGGCAGTCGGTCGTTCGGGCCGAATCAGCAGGTCGGCGGCTCGTCGGCCGATCTTCGAGAGGGTGGAGGGCGTCGTGGTCTTCAAGCGGCTCATGCAGGCGATGGGTGTGGGCGGTCCGTCGGTGGAGACGGTGCTGAGCAATCCGAACTGCCGTCCGGGCGGTCAGTTGGAGGGCGTCGTGCACGTGGCGGGCGGCGAGCACGCGGTCGATATCGACTACGTCGCGCTGGGCCTGGTCACCCGGGTCGAGGTGGAGAGCGGCGACAGCGAGTACGAGACCACCCAGGAGTTCCACCGCCGTCAGGTGACGGGGGCGTTCCGGCTGGAGCCGGGGCAGCGCTACGACGTCCCGTTCCGCTTCGACGTGCCCTGGGAGACCCCGCTCACCGAGCTGTACGGGCAGCACCTGCACGGGATGACGATGGGGCTGCGTACGGAGCTGGAGGTGGCGCGGGCGGTCGACAAGGGCGACCTGGACGCGGTGGCGGTGCACCCGCTGCCGGCCCAGGAGGCGCTGCTGGAGGCGCTGCTGCGGCTGGGCTTCCGGTTCGCCCGCGCCGACGTCGAGCGGGGCCACATCTACGGGGTACGCCAGCACCTGCCGTTCTACCAGGAGATCGAGTTCTACCCGGCCCCCCAGTACGCCCAGGCGATCAACCAGCTGGAGGTCACCTTCGTCACCGACCCGCAGCAGGTGCAGGTGGTGCTGGAGATCGACAAGCGGGGCGGCGTGTTCACCGAGGGGCGGGACGCCTTCGGCCGGTTCACCGTCGACCACGCCACGGTGCACAACACCGACTGGGCCGCCCAGCTCGACGGCTGGCTGCGCCAGTCCATCCAGCGCCGCGGCCTCTTCTTCTGACCCCGGGACCTCTTCGGTGATCAAGAGGTTTGCGTCCGGTTCCGGCCGGCGGCTGACGCAAACCTCTTGATCACCAAGGGCGGGGTCAGAGGTCCAGGAGGAGGGTGCGGGGGCCTACGTTGACGCTCTCCACCAGCATGTGGGTGCGGAAGCGGCCCGTCTGCACCGGGGCGCCGCGCTCCCGCAGGGCCGCCACGACCGCCTCGACCAGGGGTTCGGCCACCTCGGCGGGGGCGGCGGCGGTCCAGCTCGGCCGCCGGCCCTTGCGGGCGTCGCCGTAGAGGGTGAACTGGCTGACCACCAGGATGCCCGCACCGGTGTCCGCCGCGCTGCGCTCGTCGTCCAGGATGCGCAGCTCGTGGATCTTGCGGGCCATGGTGCGGGCGGTCTCCCCGGTGTCGGTGTGGGTCACCCCGAGCAGCACCAGCAGCCCGTCGGTGACCGCGCCGACGACCTCCCCGTCGACGGTGACACTGGCCCGGCCGACGGTCTGCACGACCGCCCGCATCAGAGCACCGCCCGTGTCGCCGCCGCCGGCATCCGCGTGGCTCTCAGCGCCCGCATCAGTCGGTCACCGGCTCGACGACGCCGCGCTCCACCAGGTGCGCCACGATCGGGCCGGCCGCCTCCGCCAGCTCCTGCGGCGTCACGTCGTGCGCGGCGGCGAGCAGGGCGAGCTGGTCGCGCATCGGCAGCCGGCCGTCCGCGCCGCCGACCAGGGCCAGCACCAACGGGTCGATCTCCTCCGTCCAGCGCAGCCCGTGCGGCATCGCCAGGACCTGCCGGTCCACCGCCCAGCCCTCGTCGCCCATGGTCGCCTCCTGCCGCAGCTGGAGCCCCTCGGCGGCCCGGTAGCGCGCGTCGAGCAGCCCGTCGGCGCCGTGCGCCCGGAGCCAGTCCTGGCGGTCGAACCAGGCGGCGATCTGGCCGCCCAGCGGCGGCTCCACCCGTTGCCGCAGGTCCTCCACCCGCACCACCGGGTCGGCGTGGCCGCCGCGGCGCAGCGAGACGATGCCGAAGCCGATCGCCTCCACCTTGTGCGCGTCGAACCAGTCGAGCCAGGCCGCCGCCCGGTGCGGGTCGGCGGCCTCCCCGACGTCGGTCAGCCACAGGTTGACGTACGCCATCGGGTCGGCGACCTCCCGCTGGATGACCCAGGCGTCCAGGCCGGTGCCGGTGAACCAGCCGGCCACCCGCTCGCCCCAGTCCTCCCCGGTGACGTGCACCCAGTTGGCCAGGTACTGCATGGTGCCGCCCTCGGTGAGCAGCCCCGGTGCGGCGGCGGCCAGCTCGGCGCCGATCGCGTCGCCGACCCGGCCCGAGTCCCGGTACACGTGGGTGGTGGTGCCCGGGCCGACCACGAACGGCGGGTTGCTGACCACCAGGTCGAACCGGCGCCCGGCGACCGGGGCGACCAGGTCCCCGCGCAGCAACTCCCAGTCCTGGCCGTTGAGCGCGGCCGTGGTGGCGGCGAAGCGCAAAGCCCGCTCGGAGACGTCGGTCGCGGTGACCCGGCGGGCGTGGGTGGCCAGGTGCAGCGCCTGCACCCCGGAGCCGGTGCCCAGGTCGAGCGCGGTCTCCACCGGCCGGCGCACCGCCGCCCCGATCAGCGTCTGGGTCGCCCCGCCGATGCCGAGCACGTGCTCGGAGTGCAGCGGCCGGCCCGGCCGGGAGCTGACCGGCAGGTCGGCGAGGACCCACCAGTCGTCGGCATACGGCTCCAGGTCGACGCCCGCGCGCAGCCCGTCGCCGTGCCGCTCCACCAGGCCCCCGGCCAGCGCCTCGGCCACGGTCAGCGGGGCGAGCGCGGCGGCCACCGCGGCCTCCGGCTCGGTCTGGTCGCAGATGAACACCCGGATGAGGGTGGCCAGCGGGTCGAGGTCGGCGGTGGCGCGCAGGGCCGCCCGGAAGTCGTTGCGGGCGATCCCGCCGGTGGCCTGCGGTCCGAGCCGGTCGGCGATGCCGTTCGAGGTGTACGCGGCGCGGGCGAGCGCCGTCCGGAGCGCCTCGACGCCGGCGGGGGAGAGCAGCATGTCGTGTTCGTCCACGTCGCCATCCTGCCTGTCGAGGCGGCGCGCATCGGCACCGCCGCCCCGAAATCCGACCGCCGGGCGGGACCGGCCGGGCCGGGAGCCGGTGTCGGGGAGTCGGCGTCGTCCCCGGGCGGCGGACGGGCAGGATGGACCGCATGACGTTCTCGCTGCCCATCGACCCCGAGGCCAACCGGCTGCTGGAGCGCAGCCCGCTGGCCCTGCTGCTGGGAATGACGCTCGACCAGCAGATCCCGATGGAGAAGGCGTTCTCCTCGCCGTACGTGCTGACCCAGCGCCTCGGGCACGAGCCGGACGCCCGCGAGCTGGCCGGTTACGACCCGGACGCCCTGGTGGCGGTCTTCGCCGAGCCGCCCGCCCTGCACCGGTTCCCGAAGGCGATGGCCGCCCGGACGCAGGAGGTGTGCCGGGTGCTGGTCGACCGGTACGACGGTGACGCCGCCCGGCTCTGGGCCGACGTCGCCGACGGGCGGGAACTGCTGCGCCGGATCACCGAGCTGCCCGGGTTCGGCCGGCAGAAGGCGCAGATCCTCGTCGCGCTGCTCGGCAAGCGGTACGGCGTCACCCCGGCCGGCTGGCGGGAGGCGGCCGGCGGCTACGGCGACGCCGACGCGTACCGGTCGGTGGCCGACGTGGCCGACGCGGACTCGCTGCGCCGCGTACGCGAGTACAAGCAGCGGATGAAGGCGGAGGCGAAGGCCGCGAAGGGCTGACGAAACCCGCGCCGCTCGGGCTCGTTGAGCCCGTCGGGCGTCGGCGACGGGTGGGCGATGACGGAGGACCAGCGGGGCACGGCGCTGCTGCGGGGCGCGGTGAGCTCGCCCCGGGCCAGCTTCCTGGAGCTCTTCTTCGACCTGGTGTTCGTCTTCGCGCTGACCCGGGTGTCGCAGCGGATCATCGACGACGTGGCGTCCCCCGGCCGGGACGTGTGGAGCGAGGTCGCGCAGACCCTGCTGCTGTTCCTCGCGCTCTGGCTGGTCTGGACGCTCACGGCCTGGGTGACCAGCCGCTACGAGCCGGAGCGCGGGGTCATCCAGTTCGTCGTGGTGGCCTCGATGTTCGGCAGCATGGTGATGGCCGTCGCGCTGCCCCGGGCCTTCGCCGAGCGGGCGCTGACCTTCGCCTGCGCATACCTGGCGATGCAGATCGGCCGGCCGCTGCTGGTCACCGTGGCGCTGCGCCGGCACCCCCGTCGGACGGTGACGGCGCGCATCGTGGCCTGGATGACGGTCGGCGCGCTGGCCTGGCTCGCCGGTGCCCTGGTGCCGCAGCCGGCCCTCCGGGCGGTGCTCTGGACCGCCGGACTGACCTGGGACTACACGGGGCTGGCGCTCGGCTGGCCGGTGCCGCGTCTCGGGCCGACCCGGGTCTCCGGCTGGGCCGTGATGGGCGAACACCTGGCGGAGCGGTACCAGCAGATCTTCCTGATCGCGCTCGGCGAGACGATCCTCATCATCGGTTTCACGTTCAGCAACAGCGGCTTCTCTGCGGCCGGGTTCGGGGCGTTCGCCCTCTCGTTCCTGGTGACGGCGCTGTTCTGGCGGATCTACTTCCACCGGGCCGGGCACCTGCTGGCCGAGGCGATCCGGGTGGCCCGGTCGCCGGGGCTGCTGGGCGAGTCGGCGAGCTGGACCCACCTGGTGATGGTGGCCGGTGTGCTGGTCACGGGCGTCGGCTACGAGCTGGTCATCGACCATCCCTTCGCCCGGACGGAGTCGACGTGGGCAGTCTTCGTCATGGGCGGCCCCGCGTTGTTCCTGGCCGCCCGGGCACGCTTCGAGTACGAGATCTTCGGCCGGGTCTCCCGCTCTCGGCTGGCCGGGGTGCTGGTGCTGGTCGCGCTGGCCCCGCTGGCGCTGCGCATGTCGCCGATGGTTGCGCTCGCGTCGGCGGCCGCCGTGCTGGTGGCGATCGCCGTGAGCGACGCGGCGCGGTCGTGGGGCCGCCCGGCCGAGCGCCCCGCATCGCCGCTGTAGCGGCCCGCCCACCGCCATCCAGGGCCGCCCCGGGGCCGGGGTCCAGACGGTCGTGGCCCGGGGCTCAGGCGCGGTTGTGGCCCGGGGCTCAGGCCGCGGTGGGCCGGGAGAGGGCGGCGAGGGCCCGCCGCACGTCGGCGAGGGACACCGTCGCCGAGTCGTCCAGCTCGGCCAGGCCGGCCTCGATCCACTGCCGCATCAGCGTGGTCACCCCGATGCCCCGGGCGTCGGCGGCGGCCCGCACCCGCTCGTACGTCTCCAGCGGCAGCCGCACCGAGCGGCTGACCATCGGCACGTCGGTGTCGGGGGTGGGCAGCTCCACGGGCGCGCCGGTGTCGATCAACTCGGCCAGCGGGTCGCCACCGCCGTGGAACTGCTTGGTCGCGTCGTTACGGTTCATCGCCACGCCTCCTCATCGGCGGAATCTGCGGCCGGCGTCGTCGTCGGGAAACCGGCGGACGGCCTCGTCGTAGCGCTTGGCCTCGGCGTCGGTCAGCTCCCGGGCGGAGAGCACGTCCCAGTCGTTGTCGGCGCCGTCGGCCTCGGCGAGCAGCACGGCCAGCCGCCTGCCGTGGCGGGCGGCGGCGTAGACGACCATCACGTCGTCGCCCAGGTGCCGGATGACCCGCCGCGGGCTGTGCAGCGCCTCCCAGACCTCCCCGGGCGTGACGTCGTAGACCCGCAGGTTGGCCAACGCCTCGTCGGTGAAGCTGAACCGGCTGCCCACGAGCGGAGCGTACCACGGGCGTAACACGAGCCGGAACGAGTCGATTTCGCTGATCAACGCCCCGCGACGAACCGATCAACGCCCCGGGGTGACAGGATGGGGGCGATCCCTCTTGGAGGTTCGTGGTGAAGCGTCAGGCGTACCAGCCGATCCTGATCACCGACGCGGCCCGCAGCCAGGACGACCAGCTCACCAGCCGGCAGCGCCGCTACGTCGTGATGATGGGCGTCCGGGTGGCCTGCGTGATCGTCGGCGCGATCCTGGTCGGCGCGCAGGCGCCCATGCTCTGGCTGTGGCTGCCGCTGTGCGGCCTCGGGATGGTGCTCATCCCGTGGCTGGCGGTGCTGCTGGCCAACGACCGGCCGCCGAAGGAGAAGCACCGGCTGGCCAACCGCTTCCAGCCCCGGCACACCGACCCGGCCCCGCCGATGAGCCTGGCCGCCGAGGAGCGCCCGCACAAGGTCATCGACGCCGAGCCCTGACCGGCACGGCCCGGCCCCCGGCGGCCGGCGCGCGCAGGGCGGGCCGCCGTCAGCCCGTCGGGCGCGCGCCGATGGTCGACACGGCCAGCGCGCCCAGGTCGCCGGCCCGGTCCAGCGCCGCCCGGGGCCCCGCCCCGGCCAGCCAGGCCGACAGCAGCCCGGCCGCGAAGGCGTCCCCGGCCCCGGTGACGTCGGCCACGGCCACCCGCCGCGTCGGCGCCACGCTGACCGTCGCCGCCCGGTCCGCCCACACCGCCCCGGCCGCGCCCCGCTTCACCACCACCCGCCGGGCCGTCGCCGTCAGCGCCCGCGCCTGCGCCGCCGGGTCCAGCCCGCCGGCCAGCACGGCCGCCTCGTCGGCGTTGACCAGGAGCAGGTCGACGTCGCGTACCCAGGTCAGGAAGGCCGCCGCGCCGACCCGCCGCAGCGGCGCCGCGGACGCCGCGTCGACGCTCGTGGTGAGCCCGCGCTCGCGCGCCGCGGCCAGCGCGCGCAGCCCGGCGCCGCGCGACCCGACGTCCAGCAGGGGATACGCGGACAGGTGCAGGTGCCGCGCGTCGGGCGCTGCGGCGAGGGCGGCGTCGACGTGCCCGGCGCCCAGCCGCAGGTTCGCCCCCCGTTCGGTCACCATCGTGCGCTCGCCGTCGCCGGTGAGCACGATCACGGTGCCCGTGGTGCGGCCCACGTGCCGCTCGACGGCGCAGTCGACGCCGGCCCGCTCCAGCTCGGCGACCCGGTCGCGGCCCGCGTCGTCGTCGCCGACTGCGCCGACCATGGTCACCGGCACGCCCTGGGCGGCGAGCCAGGCGGCGGTGTTGGCGGCCTGCCCACCGCCGGTGACCCGGATCGTGGCCGGGGTGTCGGAGCCGGTGGCCAGCGGCCCGCCGAGCACCGCGACCACGTCGGTGATCAGGTCGCCGACGACGACGATCCGGCCCGGCCCGGCCGGGTGGCGCGTAGCGGTCATGCGGCGGCGCGGCCGGCGGCGGCGACCGCGATCCGGGCGGCGAGGTCGGCGTTGCGCAGGATGATCCGCACGTTCACCGCGAGGCTCGCGCCCTCGGTGGCGGAGTGGAAGTGCGCGAGCAGGTACGGCGTCACGGCCTTGCCGGTCACCCCGTCGCGCTCCAGCAGGGCGAGGCCCTCGGCGAGCGTCCGGTCGTGCAGGGCGGGGTCGAGCTGCTCGTCGGCCGGCAGCGGGTTGGCCACGATCAGCCCCCCGCCGTGCACCCCGTGGGCGTCCCGCGCGGCCAGCACGTCGGCGACCTGCTCGGGCGAGTCGACCGACCAGTCCAGGTCGAAGCCGGCATCGGTGAGATAGAAGCCGGGGAACCGGCGGGTGCGGTAGCCGACCACGGCGACGCCGAGGGTCTCCAGCCGCTCCAGGGTCGCCCCGACGTCGAGGATCGACTTGACCCCGGCGCAGACCACGGCGATCGGCGTGCGGGCCAGGGTGCCCAGGTCGGCCGACTCGTCGAAGGTCGTCGCGGCCTCCCGGTGCACCCCGCCCAGCCCGCCGGTGGCGAAGACCCCGATCCCGGCGGCGGCGGCCACCGCGCTGGTGGCGGCGACCGTGGTGGCCCCGTCCGCGCCGGCCGCGGCGGCGATCGCGAGGTCGCGCACCGAGAGCTTGCTCACGCCGTCGACGGTCGCGAGCCGGGTCAGCTCCGCGTCGTCGAGGCCCACCACGAGCTGACCGCCGACCATGCCGATGGTCGCCGGGACCGCCCCGGCGGCGCGGACGGCCTGCTCGATCTCGCGGGCCACCCGCAGGTTGTCGGGCCGGGGCAGGCCGTGCGAGACGATGGTGCTCTCCAGGGCGACGACCGGAAGCCGGTCGCGCAGGGCGGCGGCCACCTCGACGCCGAGGCGGGTGTGGAAGCTGTTCACGTCCGTTACGGTACGGGCCGGGAAAGGGTGGCCTGCGGTGGACCCGGCCAGGTCGGCCTGCCAGACTGGAAAGTTGGAGGTGCAGAAGTGAACACACAGGTTCTCGAACGTCCGGACCTGAAGGATGCCGACACCGGTCCCGAGATGTTCCACTACGTCCGCAAGGACAAGATCGCCGAGAGTGCCGTCATGGGCACCTTCGTCGTCGCGCTGTGCGGGGAGAAGTTCCCGGTGACCAAGGCCGCCAAGCCGGGCTCTCCGGTCTGCCCGAAGTGCAAGGAGATCTACGAATCCTGGGGCGAGTGACCATGGGCGGCCCCTCCGGCCGCCCACGTAACCTTCGGCGGTGACCACCTCCACCGCCCTGCTCCTCGCCGACCTGACCGGGGTGGCCGTCTTCGCCGCCTCCGGGGCCTCGGCGGCGGTGGCCAAGCGTCTCGACCTGTTCGGCGTCGTCTTCGTCGGCTTCGTCGCCGCGCTCGGCGGCGGGATCCTCCGCGATCTGGTGATCGACGAGGTGCCGCCGCTGGCCTTCGCCGACTGGCGGTACGCGGCGACGGCCGCGCTCACCGCCGCCGCCACCTTCTGGCTGCACCCCAGACTGGCCCGGCTGCGCACCACCGTGCTGGTGCTCGACGCCGCCGGCCTCGGCCTGTTCACCGTCACCGGCACCCTCAAGGCGCTCGACGCCGGCGTCCCGGCGGTCGGCGCGTGCCTGCTCGGCATGCTCACCGCCATCGGCGGCGGGCTCGGCCGGGACCTGCTCACCGGCGAGATCCCCGTGGTGCTGCGCCGGGAGATCTACGCGGTGGCGGCCCTCGCCGGGGCGGTCGCCGTGGCGCTGCTCGACGCGTTCGGGCGGGCCGACGCCGCCGGGCTGACCGCTGCGGCGGTGTTCGTCTTCGCGCTGCGCCTGGTGTCGCTGCGGCGGCGCTGGTCCGCCCCGGTGGCCACGCTGCGCCCGCCCCGCACCGGCGCCCGGGGCCCCGGCTCCTGACCGAGGGTGATCGTGTGCCGCCTGTTCGTGTGGTGCGGAGGGTGCTGATGTGACCAGCGTGGCGTCGCCTGGGCCCACCGGCCCGCGCTGGTTATGCTGATCCGGCCTTCGCGGCACCCGATGCGCGAGGGCCTTTTCATGGGCGGCGGCACCCGTGGCCCTCGACCGGGGCCCGCCGTCGCGCGGTCGGAGAGGAGCCTGACGCGTGGCAGCCCGGACGCCGGCGCTCGAGACGTTCCCGCCCCTGCGTGCGTGGCAGCGCAAGGCGCTGGTGGAGTACCTGCGGCGACGCACCGAGGACTTCACGGCGGTCGCCACCCCGGGGGCCGGCAAGACCACCTTCGCCCTGCGGATCGCCGCCGAGCTGCTCGCCGACGGCACCGTCGAGGCGGTCACCGTGGTCGCCCCCACCGAGCACCTGAAGACCCAGTGGGCGCAGGCGGCGGCCCGGGTCGGCATCCAGCTCGACGCCGCGTTCCGCAACGCCGACCTGCACTCGTCCGCCGACTTCCACGGCGCGGTGGTCACCTATGCCCAGGTGGGGATGGCGCCCCAGGTGCACCGGCGGCGCACCATGACGCGACGCACCCTGGTCATCCTCGACGAGATCCACCACGCGGGCGACTCCCGCACCTGGGGCGACGGGGTGAAGGCGGCGTTCGAGCCCGCCGTGCGCCGGCTGATGCTCACCGGCACCCCGTTCCGCTCCGACGACAACCCGATCCCGTTCGTCACCTACGAGCGGGGCGGCGACGGCCTGCTGAGGTCCCGCGCCGACGCCGTCTACGGCTACGCCGACGCGCTGCGCGACAACGTGGTCCGGCCGGTGCTGTTCCTGGCGTACTCGGGGGAGACCCGGTGGCGGACGAACGCCGGGGACGAGCTGGCCGCCCGGCTGGGCGAGCCGATGACCCAGGATCTCGTCGCCCAGGCGTGGCGTACCGCCCTGGATCCGGCCGGCGACTGGATGCCGCAGGTGCTGCGGGCCGCCGACGCCCGGCTGACCGTGCTGCGCAACGCGGGGATGCCCGACGCCGGCGGGCTGATCATCGCCAGCGACCAGCAGACCGCCCGCTCGTACGCGAAGCTGATCGAGCGGCTCACGGGCGAGAAGGCCGCGGTGGTGCTCTCCGACGACCAGGGCGCGTCCGCCCGGATCGCGACGTTCGCGGCGTCCGAGCAGCGCTGGCTGGTGGCGGTCCGGATGGTCTCCGAGGGCGTCGACATCCCCCGGCTGGCGGTCGGCGTCTACGCGACCAGCGCCAGCACCCCGCTCTACTTCGCCCAGGCCATCGGCCGGTTCGTCCGGGCCCGCCGCCCCGGGGAGACCGCGTCGGTGTTCCTGCCCAGCGTCCCGCACCTGCTGGGGCTGGCCAGCGAGATGGAGGCCGAGCGGGACCACGTGCTCGGCAAGCCGAAGGACCGCGAGGGCTTCGACGACGACCTGCTGGAGCGCGCCCAGCGCGACGACCAGGCCAGCGGGGAGCTGGAGAAGCGGTTCGCCGCCCTGTCCGCCACCGCCGAGCTGGACCAGGTGATCTTCGACGGCGCGTCTTTCGGCACGGCCGCCCAGGCCGGCACCCCCGAGGAGGAGGAATACCTGGGGCTGCCCGGGCTGCTCACCGCCGACCAGGTCTCCCTGCTGCTCACCAAGCGGCAGGCCGAGCAACTGGCCGCCCAGCGCCGCCGGGCCACCGAGCGGGCCGCTGAGTCGGCCGCTACGGCCACGGTGGCGCCTCCGCCGCCGATGAGCGCCGCCCAGCGCCGGGTGGCGCTACGGCGGCAACTGAACGCCCTCGTGGCCGCGCGGCACCACCGCACCGGCCTCCCGCACGGCAAGATCCACGCCGAGCTGCGCCGGCTGTGCGGCGGCCCGCCCAGCGCCCAGGCCACGATCGAACAGCTCGAGGAACGGATAGCCACGGTCCAGACCCGGTGTCCGGG